>JAHEHN010000059.1:1610-23321 GCA_024644515.1 Gammaproteobacteria bacterium | reverse complement strand
CAGGCAACGCCCCATTTAAATGGCTTGCATACGGTTTTTGGGCTCATCTATTCGGGCAAGGAATTAATCAGGCAGACAAGAATTGGCGATACCATGATTTCAGTAACCATCGAAGGAAACGCCAAGGCCTTTCTTGAGAGAAACGCTGACCGTGTATATCAGTGGAACCTTATTCTTGACGAGAAATTCCCTGATCTGAAACCGGCATTAACAGATTAGTTTATAAGTCAGTCGGCGGGGAGAGATTATCTGGCAGACTGTTGAGTAAGTTATCAGGGCAGCTATTCAGGCAATTCTTTGGAGTCCACTGACACACTTCCCGGCTCAGGCTGATCCTCAAGTTGCTGCTTCTGTTTTTCCTGCTCTTCAATATATGGCCACAGGTATGCCATCTGCGCGATGGAGAATAAAAGTAGTATGGCCATGCTGCCAAATACCTTGAAATCTACCCAGTAGTCATGAAAGGTGAAGGCTACAAAAAGGTTGGTACATCCCAGGAAGAAGAATACACCGGCCCAGGCGAAATTCAGGGTTTTCCATTTGCCGGCAGGTAATTCAACAACGTGCCCCAACATTATCTGCGTCATGTTTTGTCTGTTGAAGTACTGGCTGCCGATAAAAACACAGGCTAAGATCCAGTTCACCACCGGGGCTTTCCATTTCAGGATGGCTTCTTCCCGAAATATCAGGGTAAAGGAGCAGAACAGAACCACTGCGGACAAAAGAAAGAGATGGGATCGGCTCAACTTGCCGTTCACAAGAAAAATCGAGCCATAGACAATAATCGAGGCGGTAACCAGAATTTCAGTGGCGCTGAAAATTCCACCAAGTGTGTAATCGAAACTGCCAAGGGAAATGACCCTTTCTTCCATTTTGTAAACGACGAGGAAGGCAATCAGCGGGATGTAGTCAATCAATTGTTTCATAGTTGGAACTTAGCCTGGGTAAAGTACAGGGCCAGAATTAAAAGCGCATTATATCCTGATTGGAAATATTTGCTTGATTCCTGTGACTCTATGATAGTCTTGCCTGTTTTTTAGCCCAGTGGCTGATAACGATTAAGCAGGTAGTTGGCGTTTGACTCAGATATTTGAAATACATCCTGAAAGCCCACAGTTACGCCTTATCCGGCAGGCAGTGGAAATCCTCAGGCGCGGGGGGGTGATAATCTACCCTACAGACTCGGCCTATGCGCTGGGTTGCCATATTCAGGATAAGGCATCATTGCAGCGCATCATCAGGATTAGGCAATTAAGTGTTAAGCATAACTTTACCCTGGTATGCCGGGATCTCTCTGAGCTGGCTACCTACGCACGGGTAAACAATTCCAACTACCGCCTATTAAAGACCTATACACCGGGCGCCTACACCTTTATTTTGCAGGCAACCTCCGAGGTTCCGAGGCTGATGCTGCATCCCAAACGCAAAACCATTGGAATCCGGGTACCTGATCATCCGGTAGTTTCCGCTTTGCTTAAGGAGCTGGACGAACCGCTGTTAAGTAGTACGCTGATTTTGCCCGAGGCCACAATGCCCATGGGAGACATTGATGAGATCAGGGAGGTCCTGGGCAAACAGGTGGATTTGATCATCGACTCAGGCTTTTGCGGGCTTGAGGCAACCACCGTTGTGAGTCTGGTTGATGGCGCACCACAGTTGCTCAGGGAAGGTAAAGCTGATCCTGATCCCTTTCGCTAGCAGCGCGTTTCGACTCTGATCCGATGATTGAAAATTCATTGCTGTATCTTGCTTCAAACCTGCCAATATATGGCTAAATGCAGGTATAATTATTCGCTATTCACCAGAGCCAGGGAGTAACAATTGAGCTCAGTCAATTCGCAGCTGAGAGTGCTGTCAGGAATGCGTCCAACGGGACAACTGCATCTGGGTCACCTGCATGGGGTGATCAAAAACTGGACCACATTACAGCACGAATATGAGTGCTTTTTCTTCATTGCCGACTGGCATGCACTGACTACCCATTACGATGACCCCCTGATTATTGAAAACAATATCTGGGACATGGCTATTGACTGGTTGGCTGCCGGTGTCAATCCCAGTGCAGCGACCCTGTTTATTCAGTCAAGGGTTCCTGAACATGCGGAATTACATCTGCTGCTGTCCATGATGACGCCGCTTGGCTGGCTGGAGCGGGTACCAAGTTATAAAGATATGCAGGAAAACCTTCAGGACAAGGATCTCAGCACTTACGGTTTCCTCGGTTATCCCTTGCTGCAAAGCGCCGATATTCTAATGTACCAGGCGGGCAATGTGCCGGTGGGAGCTGATCAGGTTGCCCATGTTGAACTGACTCGGGAAGTGGCGCGCCGCTTCAATCATCTTTACGGCCGTGAACCTGATTTTGAAGACAATGCAGTAGCGGCAATCAAGAAAATGGGCAAAAAAGCCGGAACTCTTTTCAAAAAACTGCGCAAGACCTATCTTGAAACCGGGGACCAGGAAGCGCTTGAAAGAGCGCGCGCCTTGCTAAAAGAGCAGCAGAATATATCTCTTGGCGACCAGGAAAGGTTGTTTGGTTATCTGGAAGGAAGCGGCAAAATGATTCTTGCCGAACCGCAGTCTCTCCTCACCCGGGCGCCCAAAATGCCGGGGCTTGATGGGCGCAAGATGTCAAAATCCTATGACAATATAATTTCCCTGCGCGAAGAAAATGACGCGATTAGTCAGAAGATTAAAACCATGCCGACCGACCCCGCCAGAGTTCGCCTTGCTGATCCCGGGAATCCGGATAAGTGTCCGGTATGGGAATTCCATGAAATCTATTCTGATCAGCAAACACAGGATTGGGTTCAGCAGGGTTGCCGAAGCGCCGGCATCGGCTGTCTGGAATGTAAAAAGCCGGTCATCGATGCAGTGGTGAATGAAGTCGAACCCATACGACTTAAGGCCAGACAACTCGAAGAGAATATGGGGATGGTGAAGTCGGTGATTTCCGATGGTTCGGAAAAAGCCAGAGAAGTGGCCAGAGAAACTATGGTAGATGTGCGCCAGGCCATGGGGCTGAATTACCGATGAGCAATGAATATGATTCAACGCAGGATGAACACGAGGCTCAGGCTGGCAAGGAAGCTCAGGATGGTCAGGATGAGCGGAATGAAGCGCTCGCCAGAGTTGCTGGGCATGAAGAACAAATCACAGCCTCTATGAGCCAGGATGAAAGTATTGCGTCGGATTCTTCCGCGGCAGCTGAGCCTACTAATGAAAATCCGGAATCAGCTAATGCGCTTGAATTAGATGAAGTAGGTGAAAAGGTCGGGCTACTGGTCGCTGTCCGCAAGCAAACCTTTTCCACCCAGGCAGAAATGCCTTTTGCTTTTGTAGCTGGTAAGGCGATGACCGATCTTCCCAAAGACCTGTACATTCCCCCCGATGCGCTGGAAGTTTTTCTGGAAGCATTTGAAGGTCCACTGGATTTACTGCTTTATCTTATCAAAAGACAAAATATTGATATCCTGAACATTAATGTTTCGGATATTACCGACCAGTACATTGCTTATGTAGAACTCATGGAAGCTGCACAGTTTGAGCTGGCCGCAGAGTATCTGGTAATGGCAGCGATGCTCGCGGAAATCAAATCGCGCATACTGTTGCCAAGAACCTCCGATGAAGACGACGAAGAAGACGATCCAAGGGCCCAGCTGATTCGCCGCCTGCAGGAATATGAGCGTTTCAGGGAGGCAGCCGAAGCCCTTGATGAATACCCGCGTCTTGAACGAGACATTCATCTGGGCAGTGCGGAAGCGCCAGTTCTGGAACGTGAAATACCCGAGCCGGACGTGGATCTGAAAGAAATCCTGCAGGCATTTGCGACAGTCCTGCGCAGATCAGATATGTTTGAGCATCATCATATTCAGCGTGACAACCTTTCCACACGAGAAAAAATGTCACAAATTTTGTTAAGTATTTCAGATAATCAATTTGTTCCCATGCTTACCTTGCTAAGGAAGGAAGAGGGGCGCATGGGGGTTGTCGTGACGTTCCTGGCGGTAATGGAACTGATCAAGGAATCATTGATTGAAATTGCACAAAGCGAACCCTTTGCCCCCATACATATTAAGGCGCGAACATCATGAGTGAAGAATCTCAAAACCCTGAAGCTACACCTGAAGTGAATACTGTCACCAAGCAAATTATAGAAGGCCTGTTATTGGCGGCAGGAAAACCTTTGCCCATCAGCAAGATCGCCGATGTATTTCCGGAGCATGAGCGTCCTGAAACCCAAGAGCTGCAGGCAGCGATCAAAGCCATTGAGCTGGATTGTGAACAACGTGGGTTCGAACTCAAAAAAGTAGCCTCCGGTTATCGTTTTCAGGTGAAGCAGGAATTCGGTGAATGGGTCGGCAAGCTTTGGGATGAAAGACCGCAGCGCTATTCAAGAGCCTTGCTGGAAACCATATCCATCATCGCTTACCGGCAGCCAATCACCCGTGGCGAAATTGAAAAGATACGAGGGGTCGCGGTCAGTACCAATATTATCCGTACCCTGATAGAGCGTGAATGGGTGAGAGTGGTGGGACACCGTGACGTTCCGGGAAGGCCTGCAATGTATGCAACCACCAAGCAATTCCTGGACTACTTTAATCTCAAGAGTCTTGAGGAGTTGCCACCGCTGTCAGAAATCAGGGATCTGGAAGAGCTGGACCCTGAGCTATCGCTTGAGGAAAGTGCGCCAGAAAGCCGGGTTCTTGAATTTCCCGGCGTCGAGGATTATGAAGATGAATTTGACGTGCCTGATGAAGAAGAAGAGATGGCTGCGGCTATCGGTACCCGTCCTATAGAAGAAATTCTTGGTATTCAGGAAGAAGAGCCGGAAGAAGATTGGGATGATGATTCTGATGCTGAGCTGGTGACAAGTAACGAAAACGTGGAAGACACCAGCGCAGACCATAGCCTGGAATCAGCTGTTGCTGATGACAGCGAGGATGACAGTAATGAGGAAACTGACGGCGAAACTGACGATAGTTCCCAATCTGATGTCGACAATAAAAACTTTCCCGCTGACTAGTTAAGACAGTGTGGACATTTCGTGAGAAATCAAAGTGGACGAAAAACTTCAAAAAGTGCTGGCCCGTGCCGGGTTTGGTTCGCGTCGAACAATGGAAAGCTGGATCAGTGCAGGTCGAGTCAAGGTCAATGGGAATGTCGCCACCCTCGGTGATCGGGTTTCAGCCAGCGACAAAATTCTGGTAGATGGTAAAAAACTGGCAGCCAACACCGCTGTTGAAGTTCCGCAACGCGTTCTTCTCTATAACAAGCCCCTGGGTGAAATTTGCACACGCAATGATCCGGAAGGGCGAAAAACCGTCTTTGACAATCTTCCGGAGCTTCACCACTCACGCTGGGTTGCAATTGGACGTCTGGACATCAATACCAGCGGTTTATTGTTGTTTACTACGGATGGTGAGTTAGCCAACGCCTTGATGCATCCTTCTGCCCAGATAGAACGTGAGTACGCTGTCAGGGTTCTTGGAGAGGTGACTCCGGAGATGATAGAAACCATGCATGCCGGTGTTCAGCTTGAAGATGGTATGGCCAGCTTTACAGATATCCAGTATTTTGCCGGAGAGGGCAGCAATCATTGGTACCATGTGGTCATCATGGAAGGCCGTAATCGAGAAGTCAGACGCTTGTGGGAGTCCCAGGGTGTTAAAGTCAGTCGTTTGAAAAGAGTCCGCTTTGGCAATATTTTTATTCCCAGCCAGATTACCGTCGGTCGTTTCTGTGAGCTGGGTGGAAAGGAAATCAAGGATCTGTATCGAACTGCAGGTCTAAACTACCGCGGCACGAAAGGACCCTTGCTGCGCAGAGCGGTTGCCGGTAAAAAATCTACACTAGCATCGGGGCGTAAAAAAAACCTGGAGCAAGACCAGGCAGGAAGTAGGGAAAAAAGATAAAGCAGTGCAGGGAGACGGCAGGGGCATATAACAAAGAGGCAAGAGACAAGAGGCAAGAGACAAGAGACAAGCAACCCCTTTCTCAGGCTTCAATGGTTTTCTGTAGGTCGGATAAGGACCGCAGGGACGCATCCGACAAGGCGACTACTTTAGTCGCCTTTTTTGCGACTTGCGACTTATTTCAATCCTGCGCTGAAAACTGTTTGCCATTTTTCCCAATACTGTCTTTCCCCATCAGATAAAGATAAGCCGCCATCAGGTCTTCAGGTTTTGCTACCGTGCCGGGGTCTTCTGCAGGAAAGGCAGAGCGGCGCAATGCGGTTGCGCAGGGACCTGGGTTAATGGTGTTTACACGAATAGTTGACGTGTTCTCCAGTTCGAGAAAGAGGACCTGCATGAGGGCTTCCACGCCATGCTTGGCCACGCTGTAGGCGCTGTTGTAAGCGTGGGCTTTTTTACCAGCGCTTGAGCTGGTAAAAATTACCGAAGCATTTTCCGCCTGCAGCAATAGTTGAAAGGTAAAGCGCGTAAGAAAAAAACCGGCGTTCAGATTTATTTGCATGATTTTTTGCCAGTGAGCCATGCTCATGGTCTGAAAAGGCATTAGTGATCCCATATAACCTGCGTTATTCAGAAGTCCGTCAAGCCTGCCAAAGGCAGTGGCTATACCGTCAACTAATTCCTGATAGTGTTCTTCACTTGCGGTTTCCAGATTCAGGGGAGTGATTGCAGGTTCTGCACCACCGGCATTTTCAATTTCGTCGTAGACAGTTTCGAGCTTGCCAGTATTGCTTCCCAGTAACACCACAGTGGCCCCGGCTTTTGCATAGGCAAGGGACGCCGCGCGTCCAAGTCCTGATCCCGCGCCGGTAACCAGAATGACTTTATCTTTCAGCAGGTTTGCCGGAGCTTCATATTTAAACACCTGTACTTTCTCCCTTCGATGGTCATTTGCTTTGAAAATGTAAAATTTTATTGTTGAGCCAGATCCAGAATTTCATCAGGATGATTAATAATGAAGTCTGCATTCCAGCTGTCGATGGGTGAGTCCTCAGGAATATAGCCCCAGCGCACGGCCATACTTTTTGTGCCTGCACTTTCAGAAGCCTGGATATCTTTCAGATGGTCGCCCACATAAAAAGTGTCTGCGGGCGAGCAGTCCATTTCCGAACACGCCCGCAATATGCCTTCAGGGTCGGGCTTGCTATTGCTTAACTGGTCAGCACAAATCACTACCTTGCTGGATTGTAATATTGGAAATTTTTCCACCAGCGGCAGAGTAAAGCGACTGGGCTTATTGGTGACAATTCCCCAGGGTATTAAATCCCTGTCCAGCGCATTGAGCAGGTCCTCGATGCCGGGAAACAAAACACATTCTGTTTGCGGAATACACTTGTCATAGCGGTTTAATAATTCTTCAAGATGGGAGATAAATTTCTCGCTGGTTTCATCTATGCCGAAGCCGAGTTTTATCAACGCACGTGCTCCGCTGCTGACACTATTACGCACCTGTAGAGGATTTACAGTGGGGGCGCCGTAATGACTCAGTTGGGCATTGAGTATCCGGGTGAAATCCCTTTCTGTGTCGAGCAGGGTGCCATCAAGATCAAAGAGTACAGTTTTAGTCACAGTTGCCAGAGTCTATCGAGTATCGTTTTAGTGGATTTTGTATTTGTTATTAAGTTTGTTGGCACATTCAATCTTTGGTCAAATACATCAGGTAATTAACATCAAGATTTTCACCCAATGAGTATTGCTGTGTGAACGGGTTATAGGTCATGCCGGTGGTTTTTTGTAAGGAGAAGCCGGAGTTTCTTGCCATGGCGGTAAGTTCTGAAGGCTTGATAAATTTCGCATAATCATGGGTTCCCCGGGGCAGCATACGCAGAATATATTCTGCACCTATAATGGCAAATAGGTAGGACTTTGGATTCCGGTTTATGGTGGATACAAAAAGATGCCCGCCTGGAGACAGCATTTCATAGCAGGCATCCAGAACTGAAGCCGGGTTTGGTACATGTTCCAGCATTTCCAGGCAGGTGATTACTGAAAAAGCGTCTTTATGGCCCTGGGAAAAATCCTCCGCACTGGCCATCTGATAGTTCACTTCCAGCCCGCTTTCAAGCAAGTGTAATTTAGCCACAGCCAGCGGCGCCTCACCCAGATCGATACCTGTAACCTGAGCTCCCCGTTGCGCCATGGCTTCGGTTAAAATGCCGCCACCGCAGCCAACATCCAGTACCTCCTGTCCTGCCAGGTTGAGTTGCTGATCAATAAACCCTGCGCGCAATGGATTAATATCATGTAGAGGTTTGAATTCACTGTTGCGATCCCACCAGCGGTTTGCCAGCGCTTCAAATTTGGCAATTTCCGAGCGATCGACATTAGGGGTTTGGCAGGTTGAACCTGTAGTCATGATTAATACTCTTTTAATTAGGTTATTACTTTTACGTAGCTAATAGCTTAACCGATTTTTTTGGCCCAGGCGCTGGCATTGGCTATAAGCTCGGATGAGTCCAGCATTGTCAGCTCTCCCTTTTCAAGATTCAGCTTGCCATCTACCCAGACATAGCTGACCTGGTGGCCCTGGGCACTGTAGACCAGGGTGGAGACCGGATCATAAACCGGCTGGGTATTTATCTGGCCCAGATCGATAGCAATACAATCAGCCAGTTTGCCTGTTTCCAGCGTGCCCAGCATGTCTTCCTTGCCAAGCGCTCGGGCACCATTCACTGTGGCCATTTGCAGGACATCCCAGGCCGAAGTGGCGCCAGCTTTATCAGCAGCACCTTTACCAAACAGTGCTGCCATGCGCATTTCATTAATCATGTTCAATTCGTTGTTTGAGGCCGCGCCATCTGTGCCCAGACAAAGATTAATGCCCGCATCAAGTATGGCCTGTGTCTGGCATAGCCCGCTGGCCAGTTTGGCATTTGATGCCGGGCAATGGACGATGGAAACTCCCGCCGCTGCAAGCATGTCAATTTCCTCTTGCTGCAGCTGCGTGGCATGGACACATTGCAGTAATTGTGACAAAAGCCCGAGTTCATTCAGACGTTGCAGCGGTCGCATACCGGCTTTGGCAACGGCTTCCTCTATTTCAGCGCTATTTTCATGGACATGAATATGAATCGGGATGTCCAGCTCATTCGCCAGCGTAGAGATGTGCCTGAGCGGTTCATCAGAAACCGTATAGGGTGCATGAGGGCCAAAGGCTACCTGAATCAGATTGTTATTCTTGTAGCGGTCATTTAAATCAGTGGTCTTGCGAATATATTCATCAGCGTCTTGCGCCCAAACGGTAGGAAAGTCGAGTACCGGTGCGGCAAGTAGCGCCCTGATATTGGCTTTAAGTGCCACTTTTGCTACTTCATCCGGAAAGAAATACATGTCTGTGAAAGCTGTTGTGCCGCTGCGTAGCATTTCGGCGATCGCCAGTGCGGCGCCATCACGGACGAACTCCTCGCTGACCCAGCGTCCTTCTGCGGGCCAGATTTTTTCTTCCAGCCAGGGACGCAAGGGGATGTCATCAGCAAAGCCGCGTAACAGAGCCATTGGACTATGGCCATGAGAATTGATTAGTCCGGGCATCAGCAGATGGTTTTGCAGCATGATTTCGCGCCTGGCAGAGATACTCTGTTTCAGACTATTGGTGTCCCCGATAGCAACGATTTTATTGTCCAGAATGGCAAGGCTGTGATCGCTCAGAATCAGGCCTTTTTCTGACATCGGAACGAGCCATTCAGGATGGATGAGAAAGTCGGCTTCAAGGCCCTCCGAAGAGCTTTCTGAATTCGACATAATTGTATGATTTTCCATGATTTATTGGCAGATGGGGCAGTATACAGATTATTGCGGAAAACGGGTAGTTTTGCTGTCAGTAATGACCTTTTTGTGCTAGTATTTGCGTCTTTAAAAGAGCCCTGAAAAAAGGGGAAAAAACATTACAAATTCGGGGCTGCAAAGGTGGCGTTAAGGGTTCCGCGGAAGTGCCTGAATCGGGATTTCCTGCTGAATTTCCTGCACAGCGCTAACCTTAAATTTACTCCAGTGTTGCCAATAAGAGATTTGTTCAAGAATTTGCCCGAGAGCTTCCCCGTGAACATGGTCATAAGCCTGCAATCAAGCGAATATCTCGCTGCAGGAATCCGGTGGTTTCACGCATTCAAAGCAAAGCAGGCCATAAACGACAGAATTATCAAGATCCAATACCCTGAAATTAAGGTCGCGCCATGACCGACTTAACCCTTAACTACTGGCAGCAAGCGTAACAGGACAGAAGTTTTATGACAGACGAACAGGAACCGATACAGTCAGTCACGATTGAAAGCGAGATGAGGCAGTCCTACCTGGATTATGCCATGAGCGTAATCGTGGGCAGGGCCTTGCCAGATGTACGTGACGGTCTCAAACCAGTACATCGGCGTGTATTGTTCGCCATGAGCGAACTTTCCAACGACTGGAACAAGCCCTACAAGAAGTCTGCCCGTGTAGTGGGTGATGTAATTGGTAAATACCATCCTCATGGTGATTCCGCTGTCTATGAAACCATAGTCAGGATGGCGCAGGATTTTTCCATGCGCTATACGCTGGTTGACGGGCAGGGCAACTTTGGTTCTGTGGACGGTGACTCGGCAGCGGCCATGCGATACACCGAAATCCGTATGGACAAGATCGCCCATGAGTTGCTGGCAGATCTGGAAAAAGAGACTGTCGATTTTACCGAGAACTACGATGGTACAGAGCTGATCCCGGATGTAATGCCAACACGGGTGCCGAACCTGCTGGTGAATGGTTCATCCGGTATCGCCGTGGGTATGGCGACCAATATTCCGCCCCACAACTTGAGGGAAGTCATTAGTGGCTGTACTGCCCTGATGGCCAATCCGGATCTTGAAATAGATGATTTGCTCGAGCACATTCAGGGGCCTGATTTTCCAACCGCGGCATTGATCAGTGGCAGAGCCGGGATTGTTCAGGCCTACCGTACCGGACGCGGAAAAATCTACATTCGTTCAAAAACAGAAATTGAAGAAAGAGACAACGGACGTCAAAGTATTATTGTTACAGAGATCCCTTATCAGTTGAATAAAGCGCGATTGATTGAGCGCATTGCCGAGCTGGTTAAAGAGAAAAAGCTCGAGGGTATTTCTGAATTGCGTGATGAATCTGACAAGGATGGCATGCGCATTGTTATTGAATTACGCAAGGGCGAGGTGGCGGACGTTGTACTGAATAATCTCTTTGCCCAGACCCAGATGCAGATGGTCTTTGGCATCAATATGGTTGCCCTGGTAGATGGTGAACCAAAAACTCTCAACCTGAAGGAAATGCTCGAAGCATTTATTCGACACCGTCGTGAAGTGGTGACGCGGCGTACCGTTTTTCTGCTCAGGAAGGCGCGGGAAAAAGGCCACATTCTTGAAGGTCTGGCTGTTGCCCTGGCAAATATTGATGAGGTTATCGAACTGATCAAGAGCTCGCCCGCCTCGGCGGAAGCGAAGGTCAAACTTTTAGCGAAAAGCTGGCGTTCGGAAAGCGTGGAAGCCATGCTGGCTGAAGCAGGTCCTGATGCCTGTCGTCCTGACGACTTGCCAGAGAACCTGGGGCTTCATGCCGGGGAGTACTGGCTTTCACCTGAGCAGGCCCAGGCCATCCTTGAGTTAAGACTGCATCGATTGACCGGCCTTGAACATGAAAAGCTGATTAACGATTACCAGGAACTGATCAAGCAGATTGCCGGATACCTCGAGATACTCGTTAATTCAGAACGTCTCATGGAAGTTATCCGACAGGAACTGGAGGATGTCGACAAGGAATATGGCGATGACCGTCGTACTGAAATCACCAGTTCTACCCATGACCTTACCGTCGAAGATCTGATTACCGAAGAAGACAGGGTCGTGACTATCTCCAGTGGTGGTTATGCCAAGAGCCAGCCGCTTACCGACTATCAGGCGCAGCGACGCGGTGGAACCGGAAAAGCAGCAGCTTCTGTCAAGGATGAGGATTTTGTCGAGCATCTACTGGTGGCCAGCAGTCACGACACACTTTTATGCTTTGCCAGTTCCGGCAAAGTGTTCTGGTTGAAAGTATTTCAGATACCTCTGGCAAGCAGAACATCACGCGGCAAACCGATAGTAAACATCCTGCCCCTTGAAGAAGGCGAAAGCATCACCAGTATGTTGCCGATTCGTGAATACGAGGAAGGCAAATTCGTTTTCATGGCGACAGCGAACGGCACTGTGAAGAAAACACCGCTGGTCAGCTTTTCTCGACAACGCAGTGTCGGACTGAAAGCGCTTGAGCTGGAAGAGGGCGATACGCTGGTGAAAACCGCCGTTACTGATGGCACCAAGGATGTCATGCTCTACTCAAGTTCAGGCAAGGTAGTGCGCTTCAAGGAAAGTGATGTGCGGGCGATGGGAAGAACAGCCAAAGGCGTGCGCGGGATTCGTCTCGATAATGAATTCCATATGGTAGATATGATTATTCCTGAAGAGCATGGGCAGATTCTTGCAGTCAGTGAAAATGGCTATGGAAAACGAACAATTGTTACTGAGTTTCCAACCAAAGGCCGTGGTGGTAAAGGTGTCATTGGAATACAGACCAGTGAGCGTAACGGAGCCGTGGTTGGCGCTGTGCAGGTTTTTGAAGGTGATGAAATCATGCTGATCAGTGACAAGGGAACCCTTGTGCGAACCCGTTGTGATGAAGTCTCATCCCAGGGCCGCGCAACCCAGGGGGTACGGTTAATCAAGCTCAAGGAAGGAGAATTGCTTGTTGGTGTTGAGCGTGTGGAAGAACCGGAAGAAATCGACGATCCTGAAGCTGGCACTGAAGAGCAGTCATCAGAAGCTGTTGAAGCACCGGTTGTTGCAAGTGACGTTTCACAAGTAAGTGATGCAGATGAGGACAAGGATAGCGACGAGGACGAAAGCAAGGAAGGTGATGAGTAAGATTCTTCCTTCAGCCCGGGTAGCTTATCTGGGCCCGGAAGGCACTTATTCCCATGCTGCTCTGGAAAAATATTTCGGTAGCCAGCAACCTTGCCTGGCTGTTGATGATATTCCTTCCGTTTTCAATGCCGTTGATTCAGATCAGACTGACTTTGGTCTTGTCCCCGTTGAAAACTCCAGCGAAGGGTCGGTTACCCAGACGCTGGATTGTTTTGGTGCATCTGACGCCATTATTTGTGGTGAAGTAATGTTGCGAATTCAGCATTGTCTTTTAGCTCAGCCCGGAACCCTTGCTGAAAATATCAAGCGGGTTGTTTCACACCAGCAATCACTTGGTCAATGTCGATACTGGCTTGAAGAACACTATCCCGGGGTTGAAAAAGTGTCGGCCTTGAGTAATGCCGAAGCCGCCATTCAGGCATCCCGCATGCAGGATACAGCGGCCATCGCAGGCAAAACTGCCGCTGAAATTTATGGCTTATCGATTCTCAATGAAAATATCGAGGATGTGCATGATAACACCACCCGTTTTGCCATCATTAGTAAAAACAATGCGCAGGCACCTAGCGGGCGGGACAAATCTTCATTGATTATTAGTACAAAGAATGAACCAGGTGCCCTGTTCAATGCACTTGAGCCTTTCAAGAATCATGCAGTCAATCTGATCAAGCTCGAGTCGAGGCCCTCGCGCAAAGAAGCCTGGTCATATTCTTTCTTTGTTGATATTGAAGGCCATCATGAGGATGCCAATATCCGTGCAGCTTTTGAAGAGCTGTCTGGACATTCACTGGAATTCAGGGTGCTTGGTTCTTACCCGGTAGCCAGCCCTTAACTAAATAGATTGTGTTACAAGTAGAATGGCAGATAACGTGGCAAAAAGCGTGATTGAAAATCTGAAAGTCGTGATTATCGGCCTTGGCCTGATTGGGGGTTCCATCGCCCGTGGACTTGCTGCCAAGCTACCTGATGCCAATGTTGTTGCTGTAGGTCGCAATGAAAAGGTTCTCCAGCAGGCGTTGTCTGATGGCATGATCAGTGACTACTTCACTGATATTGGCGAGGCCTGCAATAATGCTGATCTGATTGTGATTGCGGTCCCCAGTCTCACGGTTAAAAACATTCTGAAGGAATTACAGCCAGTCCTTGGTAGCAACACTGTAGTTACAGATGCTGCCAGCGTAAAAGGCGAGATCATTGAGAGTGTGACCCAGGTATTTGGAAGTGTTCCGGAAAATTTTGTCCCTGGCCATCCCATTGCAGGATCAGAGCACAGTGGTTATTCGGCATCGACTGCAAACTTGTTTGAGTATAAAAAGGTCATCCTGACCCCTTTGAAAAATACAAAAGAATCATCTTATGAGCTTGTAGAAACGCTCTGGGAACTTCTCGGTGCAGAAGTGATTTCCATGACAGTAAAGCATCATGATGAAGTGCTCGCTGCCACCAGTCATTTGCCTCATTTACTTGCTTATGCGTTGGTGGATACGTTGTCACAGCAGGGTGAAAGTGAAGAGATTTTTCGTTATGCCGCCGGTGGTTTTCGTGATTTTACTCGTATTGCATCGAGCGACCCGCAAATGTGGCACGATATTTTTATGGCCAATGGTGATGCTACGATTACTGTGCTGGATGAATACATTGAAGGTTTATATAGAATGCGAACCGCTATTAAAGACCAGAACTCAGCTGAATTGATGTCCACATTTATACGTGCAAAAAAGTCCAGAGACAGATTTCTGGAAATGTTTTCCGCAAAGCGATCAAAAACCTGAAGATTTTCTTACTTGGAACCAGTGCTAATGGGATTTGCCATTAACGCAGTTGATGCTATTGGCCAGTCTGGCTCCATTAACAAAAGGTAGATTAAAAAATTCTTATGTCAGATCTTGTTTTTAAAGTAACACCCGGCGGTAAACTTAGCGGCGATATCAGAGTCCCTGGTGATAAATCGATTTCCCATCGTTCGATAATTCTCGGGTCCATCGCCGATGGAATCACCACTGTAGAAGGCTTCCTGGAAGGCGAGGACAGCCTGGCTACACTCGAGGCTTTTCGTGCTATGGGGGTTCAGATAGATGATGTCGTCGCGGGAAAAACGACGATTCAAGGCGTTGGACTGCATGGATTGAAACCCCCGGCCGGGTCTCTTTACCTGGGTAATTCGGGTACTTCCATGCGCTTATTATGTGGCTTACTGGCCGCTCAAGCTTTCCCTACAGTACTGACCGGGGATAAATCCCTGTCCAGCAGACCGATGCGCCGGGTCACAGATCCATTGACCGAAATGGGCGCCAATATTGTTTTGCAGGAGGGTGGTGTAGCCCCAATTCACATCTCTGCAGGAAAATTACATCCGATTATTTATGATCTGCCTGTAGCCAGTGCCCAGATCAAGTCCTGTTTGCTTCTGGCATCTCTTTATACTGATTCGGCTGATGGGAGTTCACAGATTACGGAACCCGCGCCATGTAGAGACCACACCGAGCGCATGCTGCGTGGTTTTGGCTATGAAATCGGGACACAAGGGGCGCGAATCAGTATCACGGGAGGGGGTAGCCTCTCAGGATGTCATATTGATGTTCCTGCTGATATCAGTTCTGCGGCATTTTTTCTTGTCGGGGCATCCATTGCTGAAGGCTCCGACCTGTTGCTCCGGCATGTGGGAATTAATCCGACCCGGACCGGCGTTATCAATATATTGTTAGCCATGGGGGCAGATATCAGCATTGAAAATCCCGGAGAAGTCGGCGGTGAACCTGTTGCCGATATTCGTGTGAAATATGCGCCTCTTAAAGGAATAGAGATTCCTCTGGATCAGGTTCCCCTTGCCATTGATGAGTTTCCTGCCCTGTTTATCGCGGCAGCCTGTGCACAAGGCACTACCACTTTGAGTGGTGCTGAAGAGCTCAGGGTAAAGGAAAGTGACCGCATTCAGGTTATGGCTGATGGCCTCGCAACTCTGGGTGTCACCCATGTGGTTAAGGATGATGGCATCATCATTGAAGGCGGTACCTTGGGTGGCGGGGAAATAAATAGCCATGGTGACCACAGGATTGCGATGGCGTTTACCATGGCCGGCCTGAAAGCCACAAAAGAGATAAGCATCCATGACTGCCATAATGTGGCTACTTCCTTTCCCGGCTTCACTGATCTTGCAGGTAAAACCGGGATTTCCCTCGAGTATGCAGAAAAATAACGGGAATCAAAAAAACGTCGTGCAGGCCTGCAGACCTAATAGGACTCTGGATAGATGAGTAAGCATGTCCCGGTTATTACAATTGATGGGCCCAGTGGAACTGGCAAGGGCACTATTACTCAATTACTTGCGCAGCATTTGGGCTGGCATTTACTGGACAGTGGCGCGCTCTACCGGGTGGTTGCAGTGGGTATTGAAAAAAATAATATATTAATCAATGAAATCAATAAGATATGTGAATTTGCCGGCGCTATGGAAGTAGCTTTTGGGACAGAGTTCGAGGGCTCCATAACGCTAAATGGTAATGAAATATCCCATCTGGCCAGACTCGAGGAAACAGCAGAAAAGGCCTCAAAAGTTGCTGCAATTGGAGAACTGAGAGCTGTGCTTCTGCAAAGACAGCGGGATTTTTGTCGTCCTCCCGGACTGGTGGCAGATGGCCGGGATATGGGGACAGTAGTTTTTCCCTCCGCAGACCTCAAAATATACCTCACTGCTAGTGCCGAAGAGAGGGCGCAAAGGCGATATAAGCAGTTGATAAATAAGGGGGTTGGTGTTAATCTGCGCGACCTTTTGCAGGATATAGCCAGCCGAGATGAACGTGATGCCAACAGGCAGGTTTCACCCCTCAGGCCAGCAGATGATGCTGTCGTCATTGATACTACGTCACTGACTATTGATCAGGTGCTTGAAAAAGTGCTGATTAAAGTTGAAGACACAGTAACGCCAGACCAATAACCCGCAAGAGTAAAGCACCCGCTTCATGCACCAGCCAGGCTGAAGTATGGTGAATATTATCAATTGACCCGTATCGGCTGGATTACGGTATTACAGAGACATGATGACAGGTTGTTAATAAAGCAACATTCATCTGGCTTCTGCAAATAATCAGGAAGCAATTATGAGCGAAAGCTTTGCAGAACTCTTTGAACAGAGTTTAAAAGACATAGACATGAAACCCGGTTCAATCATCACCGGGACCATTATTGACATCGATTCCGAATGGATAACTGTCAATGCAGGCCTAAAATCCGAAGGCGTAATAGAGCGTAAGGAATTCATTGACGACAATGGTGAATTCACTCTGCAGGTCGGGGATGAAGTAAAAGTAGCCCTTGATGCTGTTGAAGATGGCTTCGGTGCTACCAAGTTATCCCGGGAAAAAGCCAAACGTGCTGAAACCTGGATGGTACTTGAAGAGGCATTTGAAAAAGACGAGCCTGTTATTGGCGTCATCAATGGCAAGGTTAAAGGCGGTTTCACTGTAGATGTGAACACTATCCGTGCTTTCTTGCCTGGTTCACTGGTTGACGTACGTCCGGTACGTGAAGTGGATCACTTGATGAACAAGGATCTCGAATTCAAACTCATTAAACTGGACCAGAAACGCAACAATGTTGTTGTTTCAAGACGTGCAGTTCTTGAATCAGTTAATACTGCAGAGCGTGATGAACTGCTGGCAAACCTTGAAGAAGGGCAGTCCGTTAAAGGGGTGGTTAAAAACCTTACCGATTACGGTGCCTTTGTTGATCTGGGTGGCGTTGATGGACTGCTGCATATTACTGATATGTCCTGGAAGCGCATTAAGCATCCAAGTGAAATTGTGAACGTGGGTGAAGAAATTGATGTCAAGATTCTTAAATTTGACCGCGAGAGAAACCGCGTTTCCCTTGGCCTGAAACAGCTGGGTGAAGATCCATGGGTAGAAATCAAGAACCGTTACCCGGAAAACACCAGGGTTAAGGCTGTAGTAACCAATCTTACCGATTACGGTTGTTTTGCTGAGCTGGAAGAAGGCGTGGAAGGCCTGATCCATGTAAGCGAAATGGATTGGACTAACAAGAATATCCATCCGTCCAAGCTGGTACAGCTGGGTGACGAAGTTGAAGTGATGATTCTGGATATTGACCAGGAACGTCGTCGTATTTCTCTGGGTCTTAAACAATGCCAGCAGAATCCATGGGATGGCTTTGCTGAAAAGTTCAAGAAAGGCGACAAGATTTCAGGGAATATCAAATCCATAACTGATTTTGGTATTTTCATTGGCCTGGAAGGTGAAATCGATGGTCTTGTCCATCTGTCTGACATTAGCTGGGAAGAGCCAGGTGAGCAGGCAGTTCGTGAATATACGAAAGGCGACAAGCTCGATACGGTTATTCTTTCGGTTGATCCTGAGCGCGAAAGAATATCGCTGGGTATTAAACAACTTTCCGATGATCCTTTTGCCAATTTTGCCGGCCATAATGAGAAAGGCGCCCGGGTTAAAGGTATCGTTAAAGAAGTTGATGCCAAAGAAGCAATTATCACGCTTTCTGATGGTGTTGAAGGCGTACTGAAAGCTTCAGAAATCAGCCGCGAAAGGGTTGAGGATGCGCGTAATGCGATTGCCGTAGGTGACGAAATTGAGTTGCTTGTAATTGGTGTCGATCGTAAAAACCGCGTCATTAGCCTCTCAATCAAGGCAAGAGAAATTGCTGAAGAAAAGGGTGCTGTTGAGGAACACAAGAAGCAGAGCACAACATCAGCTGCTCCGACTACGGTTGGTGATTTGCTCAAGTCACAGCTGGAGAAGGAATAATTCAGCGTGTGACTGGCATGCCTTAGTGCAACCTGTCTGTTAACATTAGTGAAGGGTGAGTAATGACTAAATCAGAACTGATAGACCGGATTGTCTCCAAGCAAACTCAGCTGTCTGCAAAAGACGTTGAACTGGCTGTAAAGGCGATCATTTCTTACATGTCTGAAGTTTTGGCTGAAGGTGGGCGTATTGAAATAAGGGGATTTGGAAGCTTTTCCCTGCATTATCGCGCCCCACGTGTTGGCAGAAACCCTAAAACCGGTGAGCCAGTTGAATTGAGTGGCAAGTATGTCCCTCATTTCAAACCAGGAAAGGAATTGAGGGACCGGGTTAACATTAGTATGCAGGAACAGACACAGATTCCGGAATAAATCTGGATGACTTGTTAAAACGGCAGCTTTTGTTATCGGAAGCTGCCGTTTTTTTATATAGGCAATAAGTTCAAACCGTGAAAGGCTTTTTTAGATTTATAACTTTTCTTGTATTTGTTGGTACTGTATTGCTGGCATTTCTTTTTGCCGTCAACAACACCACGGAAATAAATTTATGGGTTGGCACTGAGCTGCCAGCTTTTAGTATTGGCGTCATAATTATAGCTGTGTATATTCTGGGTGGCTTAACCGGCCTTGTTCTTGGGCTGGGTATTTTCAGGCAGCTTAAATACAGGGTTCAGATCCGTCATTTAAAATACCAGCTGGATAAATTAAGATTACAGTCATCGCATTCTGTTAATCAGTCAAATAGAAAAAGCTAACTAAATTTGAGTGAAGGGTTCAACTTGTCTGATTTTTTTCTATATTTTTTGTTACTGGGAGCAATTGCTCTTGGCTGGCTATCAGGGCGACGTCCCTGGCTTGACCGCAGTACAAATATAGCCCGCCCATTTAGAAATCTTCCTGCAGAAGACTATTTTATTGGTCTTAATTATCTCCTCAATGATGAGCCCGATGATGCAATCGACCTTTTCATCGACGCCCTGGAGGTTAATTCCAGCACCTTGCAAACCCACATGGCGCTGGGGACATTATTGCGTCGCAGGGGCAAAGTGGATAGATCTATCTCGGTTTATCAGGACCTGCTTGGGCAAAACGGTTTTACCAAGGCGGAGCTTAATGAGATTAAAATAAATCTGGTCCAAAGTTATATTGCCGCAGGACTTCTTGATCGTGCTGAGAATCTTCTTGAAGAATTAAGACGTGAAAAAGGAACTATCAAAATAGAGGCGCTCATCCATTCAGCCAATGTTTATCAACTGGAAAAAGACTGGCAGGAAGGGGTCGATGTTCTCATAGAATTGATTCGGCTATGTTCCCCCGCGGAGCGCGCTTATTATCAGAAACTTGCGTCTCATTTTTATTGCGAACTTGCAGAATCCGAGTTGAATAATGAGCACATGTCCAGAGCTCGAGAGTTTTTACAACTGGCTGCAGGCATGGATAAAAATAATGTCAGAGTAAGTATTTTGCGTGGCCAACTGGAAAACAGTTGTGGGAATTATAGAGAAGCAATAAAAAGCTACTTGCTTGTAAAGAAGCAGGACCCTGCATTTATGGCCGAGGTGTTTTATCCCTTGCTAGACTGCTATAAAAATGAAGGCAAAGAAAAAAGTCTTAAGAAATTTATTGATACATGTATTGCCGATGAAAATAATACATCGGTACTTCTGGGCCTTGCTGAATACCTACAAAAAGAAAATAGCGATCAGCAAGCCAGGGAGTTTCTGCTCAAACAATTGGCAGGCAAGCCATCATTGAGACTTTTGTTAAAAACCCTGAGCCTGAGTGAAGGTCAGAGTAATGGTGAGAATGAGGGCCAGGATCAAATAAATAGTGATGCAATCATTTTGTACAGGAAGGTCCTTGCAGAATACATCGATAGTAAAGCCCAATACCAGTGTGTGAACTGTGGTTTTGAATTGAAGAGTCTGCATTGGCAATGTCCGAGCTGTTCACACTGGGGCAGCGTCAAACATGTCATGGGTATTTTGGGAAAATAGTACTGCGATTCAGCAGAGTGAGGAAAAAATGCTTATTGATAGACCCGTAATAGTTGCCCTGGACTTCCCGGATGCAGCAAGTGCCTTGTCTCTGGTAGAAAAACTTGACCCTTCACTATGCCGGGTAAAAGTTGGCAAGGAATTGTTTACCCGTGCCGGTCCTGAATTGGTAAAGGAGCTGCAAAAACAGCATTTCGATGTGTTTCTTGATCTCAAATATCATGATATTCCGAATACCGTAGCAGGGGCAGTAGCTGCTGCGGCAGATCTGGATGTATGGATGGTCAATGTCCATGCCAGTGGGGGTAGAGCAATGCTGGAAGCGGCTCGTACAGCCCTGCCAAAAAATGGTGACACATTACTCATAGCGGTAACGGTATTAACCAGTATGGGGGCTGAGGACCTGCACGAAATTAGTGTTACGGTAACCCCCGATGAGCAGGTAAGCATTCTCGCCAAACTAAGCAGTGACTGCGAGTTGGATGGGGTCGTCTGTTCTGCGCGGGAAACTTCTGTTTTACGCAGTGAGCTGGCAGATGACTTTCTACTGGTAACCCCCGGTATTCGGCCAGCTGGAGATAGTCTGGACGACCAGAAACGGGTCATGACGCCAGCACAGGCAATACAAAGCGGCAGCAATTACCTGGTGATTGGCAGGCCGGTCACACAGGCTGATGATCCCACGGCAAAACTGCGCATTATTATGGAAGAAATCCACGGCAAAAAATGATTTCTCTGCTACATTGATTTCAGCAGCGTTTTGCTGCGTCACGGTTGGAGGAAATATTTATTTACCCAATTCGCTTCATTGAAAATGAAAAAAATGGAGAAAAGATAATTAGGAAAAGGGGAAAATAGAATTTATCCAATCAAAGCGATGAATGGAATCAAAGAAGGGGAGGTTTCTCTCCAGTGCCAAGGAGGCAGTAATATGCAATTTTCTAAAATCAGTCAGTTATCCGTTATTCCAAAATTCTTTTTATTCAGTTTGTTGCTGACATTATCCTGGGCCAGCACCGCTCAGGATCATGAAAGTGATTCCTTGAATGCTGTTAGCGTAGAAGTAG
>JAHEHN010000059.1:0-1510 GCA_024644515.1 Gammaproteobacteria bacterium | reverse complement strand
ATGGTGTGGGCGAAGTAACACTGCGTAATAATCAATCCCGTATCAGTTTTGAGTAAACAGATTCGTGGATAAAAAAAGGCGCCCATAGGCGCCTTTTTTTATGTAACAATCTAAAGCGTTAATAAATGGCCCTGGCTATTTAAAAGAGCCAGAGCCAGTATCTGCCGCTATAATTATTAACTCTCAATAATTTCGAACCAGAGAATCATTTAGGTGTATGAATAATACCTTGCTGTTACCGGCAGCTTTTGTTTTTTCGTTCCTGGCATGCTGCCTGATAATCTGGCTGTCGAAGGGGCGTCACTGGCTGGATATTCCCAATGACAGGAGCTCACATGAGACTCCTACGCCGACCGCTGGAGGCATGGCATTTGTCACCTTGTTCTGTATTGCTGCACTTCTTGTATTCAGAGTGGAAGATCCAGGTTTTAACTACGCCCTTGTCTTGTTACTCGGGTTTTCAATCGCTGTTTTGGGGCTTATGGACGATATTTTTCAGCTGGGAATTGGTCCCAGGCTATCGACTCAGGCTGTCGCTGTGTTGGGCGTTCTGGCGATCTTTGGCAGTCCTGTGCTGCCTTTCTTTGGACTTGATCTGGACCCTGGATTTATCGGCTACCTGTTAATTTTTGCCGCTATGCTCTGGTTTATTAATCTATTTAATTTTATGGATGGGCTGGATGGTATCGCTACCATGGAGACCCTGTTTATTTTGTTATCGGTTATCTGGCTTACCTTTTCTGATGATAGTGAGGGGCTGAGAAACCTGTCACTGCTCCTGGTTGCCTGTCTGTCAGGTTTCCTGCTGGTCAACTTCCCGCCAGCACGACTATTTATGGGAGATTGCGGCAGTAATTTTCTTGGTTTCATATTGGGTGTGGCGGCTTTGATCAGTACGACTTCCGGCCTTACCAATATATGGGTATGGAGCATTTTGGCTGGTGTATTTATCGTAGATGCGACATATACGCTGATAAAAAGAATGTCTGACGGTGAAACCTGGTATTACGCTCATCGCAATCATGCATACCAGATTGCTGCGCGCCTGTTAAACAGTCATCTGCAGGTTGTGATGCTGACTTCTGCTATTAATATTTTCTGGTTATTGCCTCTGGCCTGGATTTGTCACCGATATCCGGACTGGGGGCTGGTCCTCGTAATGATTGCTTGGCTACCGCTGTTGTTGCTGACGATGAAGGTTAGGGCAAGCCAATTGCATGATCTGTAGGTAACGAGAAAATTGGCAAAAACATAAGTGCATGAATGCATGAGTGCATGGACGATAGTAGCGAGAATATAAAAGCCTCAATTAAAAAGTCATAGAAAAAGATAATGGAAAATCAGCAAAGAAGTGGGCATCAGACAAAAATCATACAAAAGTAGCAGCGGAAAAAGAAAAAAAATAGCAGGAAGAGACTTGCAAGAGGGGTGGAAGAGGCTTGAGAGAGGCTTGAAAGAGAGTAGAAAGAAATTTAAAAAAGCGGCGAATGCTTATTTTAGCGCGAACACC
>JAHEHN010000052.1 GCA_024644515.1 Gammaproteobacteria bacterium | reverse complement strand
GCCGAATAGACTTTTTATTGCAGGATAATCCGGCAGATAAGAACCGTGATTGTTATGTAGAAGTTAAAAACGTCACCCTTGCCATGGGCAAGGGGCTTGGCCTGTTTCCGGATGCAGTATCTAC
This sequence comes from Gammaproteobacteria bacterium, assembly GCA_024644515.1. Lineage (GTDB taxonomy): Bacteria > Pseudomonadota > Gammaproteobacteria > Pseudomonadales > Pseudohongiellaceae > Eutrophocola. Next base: position 23,484 of record JAHEHN010000052.1, on the reverse strand, counting down.
CCGTGGCACCAAACATCTGCGCGAACTGGCACATATAGCAAGTCAGGGAGATCGGGCAGTACTGTTTTTTTGTGTACAGCACACCGGTATTGACAGGGTGGAACCTGCTATGGAAATCGACCCTGCGTATGGCAATATGCTAATTGAGGCTGCCGCTGCGGGCGTCGAACTGATGGCGTGGCAGGCGTCTATCAGCGCCAGGGAGATCAAACTGGTGCGGGAAGTGCCGGTAATTCTTCCTCGGCAATAGTGATCATGCCATTCACCAGTTCGTAGTCGATGGACCATAATGAATCTCCAAGACAGGGCCCCTGGATGCATTCACCGCTTTCAGGCAGGAAGAAGGCGCCATGGTTCGCGCATCTGATATAGCGGCCTTCAGCGTCCAGAAAGTCATGAGGTTCCCATTCCAGGGGAATGCCAAGGTGAGGACAGCGATTCAAGTAAATGAAGAGTTCCTGACGATTTTTTACTGCGAATACTTTCCCCTGGGCCAGAGAAAATCCTCTGGCACCGGCATCAGGAATTTCATCAATATGGCATAGGGTTATTGGCATGGTAAAACACGGTTTCGCGGGTGATTCAATAGCGCTTTAATGGCCAGGCCGGCAACGTGGCCGGTCTGCTCTGTGCTAAATCGAAAGTGCTTGCTCAAAATCGGCCAGCAGATCCTCGGTGTCTTCGATGCCTACCGAAAAACGTACCATTGAGTCAGCTACGCCCATGGACGCGCGTCTTTCTGGCCCCATTTCGAAGAAAATCGTGTGAGCAACAGGAATACCCAAAGTGCGGTTATCGCCCAGATTGCTGGAGGACACGACAAGATCCAGGGCATTAAGAAAATCAAAACAGTCCAATGAGTCATCCAGCTCGATACTCAAAATAGCGCCGAAGTGTTTGAAAAGTTTTTTTGCCCGCTCATGCTGTGGATGATCCTTCAGGCCGGGATAGGACACCTTTCGCACTTTAGGATGCGCGTCACAAAATTCAGCAATAGCCATGGCATTATGACAGGATTTATCCATGCGTAGCCCCAGCGTATCGCTGCCAGCAGATAGATGATGGGCAGCTTCTGGGCCCAGTGAGGCGCCAAAATCACGAAGCCCCTTTGCACGAATCTGGTTCATACCCCAGTTCGCCGGATCGCCTTTTTTATAGTTGTCATAAATATTGCCAAAAGCAGACCAGTCAAAAAGACCCGTATCCGTGACACTGCCGCCCAGCGCATTACCATGACCACCAATATATTTGGTCAGGGAATTGATCACCAGGCTGGCCTGGCCCGTCACCGGTGAAAACAGCCAGGGGGATGTCATGGTGTTATCGACAAAATATATAAGCTTTCTTTCAGCGCAGAGTGCGCCAATGTCTACAAGATCGGCAACCTGGGTAACCGGATTGGCAACCGTTTCCACAAACACCAGCCGGGTATTTTGCTGGATTGCAGTAGCGACATTTTTGCTATCTGTGGCATCTACGAAAGTGACTTCCACGCCCAGTTCCTTGAAGGTATTAAACAGGGAATTGGTGTTGCCAAACAGGTAGGTACTGGAAACGATGTGGTCACCCCGGCGAAGTAGCGCCAGCAGAGTTGATCCGATGGCGGCCATGCCTGTAGCAAACAGCACTGTGGCGAGTCCCTGTTCCATTTTGGTTATTTTTTGGGCGAGGGCTTCGATAGTTGGATTATTCTGGCGTCCATAGGCATAGCCAAACTTTTTTTTCTGAAATACTTCCGCCAGCTCACGTGCATCCTCATAGGCAAAAGCAACCGAGGTATGGATTGGCTTATGCAACACACCGTGTTCCGGTTTGCCTTCCCTGTCCGAATGCAGGGCAGTGCTGGTAAAGTTTTTCTTTTTCATGATGCCTTGTTGTGCTTTGAGAATGACAGTATTAAGAATTTCAGCCCTGAAAAATCAGGATTGCGGATGATACTCCTGCTTGCTTTGACAAGCAAAACAACAGGGTGCTTCGGGCTGAACTTCAAGCCTTGCGAGCTCAATATTTTCGCCGCATTCATCACAATAAGCAAAATCCCCGGAGTCTATTTTCGCCAGCGCCCGATTGACCCGGCGCAGCCGGCTTTCTAGATTACGCAGGGTCGACTGTGCCATGTTTTGCTGTTGCAGTGCATCCATTCGGGACAATCTGCCTACCTTTGATTGGTCAAGCACAACAGTATCCGACGCTGGCAGGCCGCTTTCATACTGGGCGCCTAACTCTGCCTGTAGAGCAATGAGTTGTTGATGAATTTTGCCCAAACGGGTTTTACTTAATAAGGTCATTTATGAAAGCCGGCCATTAGTTGGTAAAGTTCTGGTAAAAAGGTCGGGCACTAATACTGTCAGTTATTTCCTGTAAACGCTGCAAATACTCCTCTGATTCCCTGCTGCCATAACGTTCCAGAAACTCCTCTTCTGTCATGCCATCATAGGTCCCCAGTGCGGGCAGATAATCCAGCTCTGTATCCAGGGTTGTCATCAGTTCCTGAAACCTGCGGGCATCGTCTTCAGAGCGGCTGGCCAAAGTGCCAAGCATGGCGCCGGACAGATTGGCGGCAATATCGGTAAAACTGAACCCGGTCCGGTAGCGCGAATCATGGACTTCCTTGTAGACTGAAAGTAGTTCGGCCATGGTGGCGCCGGCTGAAGCAGCTATCGCGGCAGAACTCACGACATGTCTTGCCAGATCTTCCCGCTTTTCAATAACCACATCCAGTTTTCTGGGGGCTGCCATGGGGGTGTCATCACCGATTAGCTGGGTCAGCTCCAGGTCAGTCAGGTAAGCGCTAAGGACAATAAAAATCGCACGATTTTCTGCAATAGCGCTGGCACCACCCGCAGTATTGAGACGGGCAAAGATAAATAGCGGTCGCAGCAGCTCATTAAGCGCCACTGAGCTTATTTCAGCTGGCAGGTTTGCCGTGACATCGGCCAGTTTTGACTGAAAAAATAACAGGCGTTCAGCTTCCCTGGCACTGACAAAAACCTGGCGTGCCTGGTCCTCAAGCAGACGACGGTTTTCTTCTTTCCAGTCAAGCATGATCACCATGCGCTCTTCGGTAATGGACTGGAAATGGAGGGAGGCCATAAAGGATGTCAGTAGCTGAAAGTTTTCATCCCGCGCCAGCCGGGAGGAAACGCCCTGGCGTAATGCTTTCATAATTGGAGAGGGCAGGCTGATGGCACCGGCATCCACTTGCTCAAGTGTCAGGGCGCCCTCTCTCTGCACAAAATGTAGAGAGAGGTTGAGCCATGGCTGCAAGCCAAGAATCGATACCGGTATGCTCAGCGAAACAGTCGCGGTATTTTCCGCAAGCACAGTGGTGATGTTCAAGGCTGACAGCGCTGGATCACTGTTTCTGATATAGGTGACCAGAGCATTGAGCTCGTCCTGGCTCAGGCGTACTTCCTGGTAATCACTGGCCAGTAACTGACGTGGATCGTTATTAATCAGCAATTGTTGTATACGGTTAACCTGCTCAAGGTCCAATGCCGGATTTGGGGCTACTGCTGGCTCTTTGGCAAACATCAGCAGGAGCAAGATAATCGGCAAACTGGTAATGCAGAGAAACAGGCTGCTAAAAAAGTTATCGAATATTTTCATGGAAAGTCGAGTGTTGCTTCACACTATAAAAAATGTGAGATTCCTTAAATTCATCAATTTGCGTTATCATGGCGTAATCATTGGGCCATAGCCAGAATTACAGTGATTATACGGTGCCAATCTGGCCTTAACAGGGTACTGAGCTGGCATTAAAAGGGCACTGGGATAGTAAACAATGCTCAATTTTTCAGTGAGTCAAAGCGCGATAATTATTTACAAGTTATTATTTGAAAACTATAAACTGTGTGCAATTTATATATCTTGATCGCAGGTTATCAATTGTTAATCAAACGTCAATAAATAGCGGAACAATAGCTGGGAAGCGGCTAAACCGCTGACCAAATGGTGATATTTCAATGAAAAATACAATATTTTCCAGGATTAAAAGTATGCCAATGGTCTCAAACATCGGCCTGGCTTTCGTTGCTGTCCTGTTTCTTGCCTCATGCAGCAGTACTGGCTCGCAGACCGTTTATATCCCCGGGTCTTCCGGTGGCGTGACAGTTGAGCCAGAACTAAGCCCGGCACAGCAGGAAGAAGCCAGACTGCAGGCCGCCCAGGAGCGCCGCCTGGCGGAAGCCCGTGAAGCGGAACGTCTGGCTGAAGCAGCTGAAAGAGAAGCGCAAATGCGCGCGGAGCGGGAAAGAGTGGCACGAGAGGAAGCGGCTCGTGCCGAAGCAGAAAGACAGCGGGAACTGGCGGCACGGCGTGCGGCTGAACAGGCCAGGATTGTGGCTGCCCAGCAGGCCCGAATTGAGGAATTACGTGCTCGAATTGCGGCCAATGAGAATGAAACTGAAAATCTCGAATCAGCCAATGCCGTTTTACGCCAGGCGGTAGCCGCAGCAGAACTCCTCACCGAAGCCCTTATGAATGAAGAAGAAAAATATAACAATACTGATCCGGTGAGCGGTGAGCCTCTGGAACCACTGGCAACAGCGCGCCTGGAAGCACTTGCGCAGGAACTGGAAAGCCTGGGTAATCAGGCTGAATCCCTGATGAGTCAACCCTGATCTGCAGCCAGACATTCAAAGCAAGAGGGATATTGCCTGTTGAGCCAGAAACCCCCTAAAACGCCTGATGACGCAAGCAAGACAAGCGCTGGTACTGTTATCGAACTGAATCAGGCGGGTGCCAAAGCTGATGCGCTCAGGAAAGCTCGACGCGAAGCAAAAGCCTCAAATCTCCAGAAACGTTTCAGTGCTGCGCGTATCAAGGCTGAGACAAAATCTGCAGCCGCTGCCAGGCTCAAAAAAATCTTTAAAGCCTCTTCTGTCAGGCCAAAAAAATAGCATTACTTTCAATTAGTTATATTTTTTTATCAGGCTGCTGGCAAAAGCCTTTCAATTCCCCCCCAAGTCCCTTTGTTTGTGTTCAGCGTTGTGGTAAAGTGCGCGGTTTTTTATACCCCAAGAAATAACTAGAATAACTAACACAAACAATAAACTTAACCAGTAAAAGTTAAGGGAGAGACCCGAATGCCTGGTGCCGTACTTATAATAATCCTGCTGTCCTTGTTTGGAATTGGTATTGCTTTTTTCTACATGAAAAAAGTGATGGATATCCCCATCGATCTGGGGCTGGAAAAAGAAGAAAGTGACAAATTAAAAGCCATTCATGGCGCAATTGCCGAAGGCGCTATGGCATTCCTGAAACAGGAATACAAAGTGCTGGCAATATTCATGGTTGGTTTTGCCGTAGTTATTGCGCTGTTGATTGATGATCATCACACTGAAAATGTCAGTGAGGGTATCTATACCGCTGCCGCATTCCTGTTTGGTGCGCTGATATCTATTGTATCCGGCTATATCGGCATGAAAGTCGCCACTGCCGGTAATGCACGTACTACCGTTTCTGCACGAAACAATATTGGCGATGCTTTTCGCGTTGCCTTGAACTCCGGTGCGGTGATGGGCTTCTCTCTGGTTGGACTCGCCTCTCTCGGATTGATAGTCATCTTTCTGGTGATGAGTGCAATTTTGCCTGAAGACCTGCCCAACAATGTGTTGATGGAAATTATTGCCGGTTTTGGTTTGGGCGGTTCTTCTATTGCGCTGTTCGCTCGTGTTGGCGGTGGTATTTTCACCAAGGCTGCAGATGTTGGCGCAGACCTGGTAGGTAAAGTTGAAAAAGGGATTCCTGAAGATGATCCCCGCAACCCGGCGGTAATTGCCGACAACGTGGGTGACAACGTGGGTGATGTAGCCGGTATGGGTGCCGACCTCTTCGGTTCCTGTGCAGAGAGCACCTGTGCTGCCCTGGTGATCAGTGCTCTGGCCTTTGCTGGTGACATCAACGGCATGCTTTATCCGATCATGATTACGGCTGTAGGTATTCCCATCAGCCTGCTGACTAAAGTATTGGTTAACGTGCATACCGAAGAGCAGGTTGCTCCGGCACTGAAAAGATTGCTGATGATTTCCAGTGCGCTGATGGCAGTTGCCATGTATTTCGTTACTGCGGCAATGATTCCTGACACTTTCATTATTAATGAGAATGAATACACCTCCATGGGCGTTTACTGGTGCTTCCTGTCGGGTCTGATTTCTGGCCTGGCGGTTGGTCTGCTGACCGAGTACTACACCTCTGACCAGTATCAGCCAGTTAAAGACATTGCCAAGTCCTGTGAAACCGGTGCAGCTACTAATATCATTTTTGGTCTCGCCCTGGGTTACAAGAGCACAGTATTACCCTATATCGCCATTGCCATTAGTATCTTTATTTCCTGGCAGCTGGCTGATATGTACGGGATTGCTATTGCTTCTCTGGGTATGCTCGGTACTCTGGTTATCGCGCTTTCCATTGATGCCTACGGTCCGGTTGCCGACAACGCTGGTGGTATCGCAGAAATGGTTGGACTGGATAAAGAAGTGCGTCGTCGTACCGATATTCTGGACTCGGCAGGCAACACTACTGCAGCTATTGGTAAGGGCTTCGCCATTGGCGCGGCGATACTGACGTCTCTCGCCCTGTTTGGTGCCTTCCTTGCTCACTCACAGAACCTGATGCGGGAATTGCCGGAGTTCGGTATGAACTATGTTCTGGTAAATGACATTACGCTGCTTGATCCTATTGTCTTTACCAGCCTTTTCCTCGGCGCCACACTGCCTTTCCTGTTTTCTGCCATGACCATGAAATCTGTGGGTGCAGCTGCCTTTGACATGATTGAAGAAGTGCGACGTCAGTTCAGAGAGATTCCAGGTATCATGGAAGGTCAGGGACGTCCCCAGTATGGCCAGTGTGTGGCGATTTCTACCAAAGCCGCGCTACGCGAAATGATTGCTCCTGGCGTATTGATAATGGGTACTCCCCTGATCGTCGGTTTCCTCTTTGGAGTGCAGGCAGTGGCCGGCATTCTGGCGGGTTCACTGGTAACCGGTGGTGTACTGGCAATTGCCTCTTCCAACTCCGGTGGAGCCTGGGACAATGCCAAGAAATATATTGAAGCTGGAAATATGGGCGGCAAGGGTTCGGAAGAACATAAAGCTGCTGTAGTAGGTGATACTGTCGGTGATCCGCTGAAAGACACTTCAGGTCCTTCACTGAATATCCTGATCAAACTGTCTGCTATTCTCAGCCTGGTGTTTGCGCCTTTCTTTGTAAACTATGGTGGCATTCTGCTTGGTTAGGAATGATTGATTTCAGCCAATCAAAAAAGGGGGCTTGGCCCCCTTTTTTATTAATCTTTTTTTGCAGGATAGACGAACAAGCAAGTAGCACTAAATCCATTTAACAAACCAGTCGGAAAACCTTTATGAGCAATGGTCAGTCAATTCATCCCAAACCGGATTCCAATTTAAGCCAGGTAAAAAATATCGTTGTTGTTGCCTCTGGCAAGGGCGGTGTTGGCAAGTCGACTACCGCGGTTAATCTTGCCCTAGCTCTAGCTAAACAGGGGCATGCAGTAGGGTTGTTTGATGCGGATATTTATGGCCCGAGTCAGCCCATGATGCTTGGTATAGCACCTGGCACACGGCCGGAAATTGTCGATCGCAAGTTTATGCAACCAGTTGATGCCCATGGCATCAAAGCCAATTCGGTAGGATTGCTGGTAGATGAAAATCAGGCAATGGTCTGGAGAGGACCAATGGTGGTAGGTGCCTTCAACCAGATTCTCAATGATACGCTCTGGGGGGATCTGGACTTCCTCATTGTGGATATGCCACCGGGAACGGGCGACATCCAGCTCAGCCTCGCGCAATCAGTACCGGTAACCGGCGCAGTTATTGTGACTACGCCGCAGGATGTAGCGCTGCTGGATGCCAAGCGTGGTATAGAAATGTTTCGTAAGGTAGAGGTTCCGATTCTGGGTATCGTGGAAAATATGAGTATTCATGTGTGCAGTGAGTGTGGTCACAGTGAGCATATTTTCGGTGATGGTGGCGCCAGCAGAATAGCTGAGAATTATGATGTACCGCTGTTGGGTGAACTGCCGCTGGATCGGGATATTCGCCAGCAATGTGACGAGGGAATCCCCGCTGTGGCCAGTGATCCTGCCGGCAAGGTATCTGAAATCTACCTGCAGATTGCTACCAGGGTGGCAGAACAGCTGGGAAATACTGCTATTAAAAGCGTACCTAATATATCGATCAGTGACGACTAGGGCGAATATGGATTTTTCGCCTCTGTGTAGCGACCGCTGAGTGTTTATCAGGAAGTCACTGAGTAGTAAGAGACAAGTATCTTCAGATGTTCGGTAATTCTTTCAGGTAGGAAAACAGTTTTCTTGAGGAGACGGGTGGTTTTGCATTGCTGGCTTCCCTAGCCGCCTGTCTCACCAGTTGACGGATATACTGAATATCCAGATCGGGGATCTTGCCAATTAATTCATCCAGTATTAGCTGGTCACCCTCCAGCAATCTCTCCCGGATTTTTTCCAGACGCTGAAAACGCATATTTTCCTTAAGCGCCTGTTGACCATCTTCATCAAGGACTAACCTGATCTTGGTAACATCGACATCCCGCATTACCCTGCCGATATATTGTAATTGTCTTTTACGAGCACCCCGTCTGTTGGGAATGCGCTTGAATTCATTGATGGCATGCAACAGTTCATCAGGGAGCTGGCATTTTTCAAGCAGGGCAGGCGCTGCTTCAGTCAGTTTTTCACCAAGTTCCTGAAGCGCCAGCATTTCTTTTTTACGCTGGGTCTTGCTGACCAGGTCGTCATCCGAGTCATCCCAATATTCTTGTTCTTCGCTCATCTGTTTTTTAAATAGTAATGGATTAATAAAAAATTGCCGCAAGCCCAAGAAAGGACATGAAACCAACTACGTCGGTGATGGTAGTCAGGGCGACGCCGCCAGCCAGTGCCGGATCAATATTCAGGGATTTCAGCATCATCGGCAGAAATGCCCCGGCCAGTGCTGCAGTCATCAGGTTGATGATCATGGCACCGGCAAATATATAACCAAGGGTAATATCTGAGAACCAGATAGCCGCAACAACAGCAGCTACTACAGCCCAAAGAATGCCATTAAGAAAAGCTACTTTTAATTCCCGGTTCATTAGCCAGCGGGCATTGGTTTTACCTATCTGCCCCAGCGCCATACTGCGAATAACCAGCGTCAGAGTCTGATTGCCTGCGACCCCTCCCATACTGGCAACAATTGTCATCAGTACTGCGAGGGCAACAACCTGATCAATGGTAGCTGAAAACTGGCTAATAACCGTAGCGGCGATAAATGCAGTGATGAGATTGATGCCCAGCCAGAGGGCGCGACGTTTACTGGTCTTCATTACCGGGGCGAAGGTGTCATCTTCCTCGTCCAGACCGGCCATGCCCATCAGTGAGTGATCGGCATCATCACGGATCACATCTACCACGTCATCAATAGTAATACGCCCGAGTAACTTGCCGTCCTCATTTATTACAGGCGCCGATACCAGATCCATACGTTCAAACAGTTGTGCGACTTCTTTGGCGCTCATGCTGACCGGTATTGCCTGGTAATCCGTATTCATCACTTCATCTACCGTGGCATTGGGATCAGATACCAGCAGGGTGCGCAGTGGCAAAGTACCAACCAGCTGATCATCCCTGCTCACTACCAGAATCTTGTCAGTCATGTGAGGGATTTCGTTGTGGCGTCGCAAATAACGCAGTACAACATCCAGGGTATGAAAGCGTCGAACTGTAATGGTGTCGGTATTAAGCAAGCCCCCCGCAGTGTCTTCCTGGTACGATAAAACCGCTTCCAGTCGATTGCGGTCCTGTTCGTCCATGGTCAGCAGAACCTGCTGTATCACCTTTTCAGGGAGCTGCTGCAGGATGTCTGCTATGTCGTCAGTTTCCAGACCTTCGGTGAGAGAGGCGACTTCCTCGGGGCTTAATTTGCCCAGAATATCAGCCTGAATATCCTCGTTAAGGTAGTTAAGTACTTCGCCTTCATTGTCTTTTTCTACCAGTTGCCAGAGTACTTCACGGGCATTATGGGGGGAGGATTCAAGTAGATGGGCAATGGTAGCTGCGGGTAAAGCGTTCAGCATGCGTCTGACGCGCACAAAGGCACCGCTCTGAAGAGCTGTTCCCAGCTCTTCAAGTTGTTCCTGTGTTTGTATGCTTTTGTCTGTGTTGTCCTGCATGGATACAGCCTTCCAGTATTGTGCGTCTTAGTATAACAGCCTGACTGTTCCAGGAAGATTAAGTTTGATGGTTGATGTGGTTAAACGTGATCATCTTCTCCAAAATTATTTTCCACCAGCGCGATGATGGCCTGCACTACTTCATTCTCATCATCGCCTTCAACAATTAATGTCAGCTGAGTTCCGGGAGAGGCTGCCAACATCATTACCGAAAGGATACTTTTGCCGTTGACCGTTTTTTCACCACTACGCAGTTCAACGCTACTGGTATAACCGGAAATGGTTTCTACGAGCTTGGCAGCTGCGCGAGCGTGCAGACCAGTTTTGTTCTTGATGGTTATTAATGATTCAATCATAAAATGCTTTCTATTAATTGGTTAATTAATGGCGTTCAGGCTCAACTGATTTCTTTGTGCCTGACCTGAACGTTATAGCCTGTCGTGTTAAATTCCAGCTTCAATTTTTCACAAAGATAAACTGACCTGTGTTGCCCGCCGGTACAGCCAATGGCAATAGTAATATAGCTTCGGTTACTGGCTTCAAATTTTGGTAACCAGCGCGTCAGAAAATCCTTGATATCCGTAAACATATCCTGCACTTCATGCTGGGAATCCAGATAGTCTGCGACCTCTTTGTCGAGGCCATTGAGACTGCGCAACTGTACTACCCAGTAAGGATTGGGCAGGCATCTGACATCAAATACCATATCAGCGTCCACCGGCACTCCATGTTTAAAACCAAACGACTGAAATTGTACCGACAGTCCCGTGCCCGCTTTACCTGTCACGCGATTCTTGACGATGTCACGCAGTTGATGAAGCGACAGGGAGCTGGTATCTATGGTCAGGTTCGAAAGTGAAATAATCGGTGCCAGCAACAATTTTTCTTTCTTAATGGCTTCCAGCAAGCCCAGTTTTTCGCTGGTCAGAGGATGTCTGCGGCGAGTTTCACTGAAACGTTTCAGCAGGGTATTGTCATCGGCATCCAGAAAAATAATCTGACGCTCGATTTTATTGCTGTCCAGGTTTTCAAATATATGAGGAAACTTTTCCAGGTCTTCTGAAATGTTCCGGGCATCTATACTGACGGCGACTTCCTGGAACTCGGGATGCAGATCATTGCTGACACTTTCAGTAAGTGTTCCCAGCATGCTTGCGGGCAGGTTATCAACGCAGTAGTAACCGATATCTTCGAGTACATGAAGACAGGTACTCTTGCCGGATCCGGACCTTCCACTGATAACAATGAGTTTCATCAATTATTGCCGTAGCTTGTTGTCTAACCAGCTGTATTTCCCGTTTTTACCAGTTCTGCTGTTGCTGCTGCAAACAGATCGGCATTGCTGGTACAGCCCCTTAAATTGGCGCAATAGTCTTTGTCATTAAAACGCTCGGCCAGATTTCTTAATACTTCGAGGTGACCTTCTATGGTGTTTTCAGGGACCAGCAGATAAAAAAGTAAATCCACAGGTTTGCCGTCTATTGCGTCAAAGTCTATACCCTGTTCCAGTTTCACCAGGCAACCGATGGTGTTTTCACATTTCGGCACACGGCAATGTGGGATGGCAATGCCATTACCCAGACCTGTACTGCCCAATTGCTCCCTCGCAATAAGGGCATTGTAAATCTGGTCGGCATCAACAGTGCTGACTTTTTCGGCAATAAGTTCTGCACTGGTTTCCAGCAATCTTTTTTTACTGACACCCTGAATATTACAAAAGGTAAGATCAGGGGACAGGATTGATTTCAGTTCCATAACTATATCTTCTCTTTGTTACTTTATTTGGTTTTTAATAATGTTATTTCAGTTAATAAATCCCGGTCTTCTACAACAACCTTTTTCTCTCATTCGAGGGTGCAATAGATAAGGATTCACGGTATTTTGCAATGGTTCGTCTGGCAATATTAATTCCCTGATCTGAAAGCAATTGTGTAATCTTGCTATCACTTAAAGGTTTCTGTGGGTTTTCCGATGCCACCAGTTTTTTAATTAATGCCCTGATTGCGGTAGAGGAACATTCACCGCCGCCTTCAGTGCCAACATGGCTGGAAAAAAAATACTTCAATTCAAAGATACCCCGTGGGGTGTGCATGTATTTTTGGGTGGTTACCCTAGAGATAGTCGATTCATGCATGCCAACGGCTTCGGCGATATCATGTAATACCAGCGGCTTCATCGCTTCATCACCATAATCCAGAAAGCCTTTCTGATGTTCAATAATCTTGTTGGACACTTTCATCAGGGTATTGTTGCGACTATGCAGGCTCTTGATAAACCAGCGTGCTTCCTGCAGGTTTTCCTTGATGAAAGTATTGTCAGCCTCACTGCTCTTGCTGTTAGCCAGCATGGCATATTCCGGATTAACACGAATCTTTGGGGCTGTTTCCGGATTCAATTCAGCCTGCCAGACACCGTTTTTCTTGGTGACGAACACATCAGGAATAATATAGGTGGTATCAGACTCTGTAATTTCGGAACCGGGCCTGGGATTCAGGCTTAGAATGATTTCCAGTGCTTCTTTAAGTTCGGGTTCTTTCAGTCTCAGGGCTTTGAGGATGTGGCTGTAATCATGACTGGCCAGTTGTGGCAGGTGATTGGCAATTATTCGTTCAGCATTGTCCACACCGGGATAATCCTGGTCGATATGTTTAAGTTGCAGACTCAGGCACTCTTTCAGGTCGCGGTAGCCAACACCAACGGGATCAAATTGTTGAATACGATGTAATACAGCCAGCACTTCCTCTTCATCGATATCGAGTTCGCGTATTAAGGAAGCATGAATGGATTCAATTGTGACGGTCAACTGACCATTGGGGTCAATAGCATCGATGATGGCCATGGCAATCAGTCTGTCACCATCAGACATGGGGGTCAGATTGAGTTGCCAGTTGAGATGATCCTGGAGGGTTTCAACTTTGGAATTACGTGATTCAAAGTCAAAATCATCAATGCTGCTGCTACTGCCTGCCGATGAAGACGATGGAAGAGAGGAGTTGGTATAAATGTCATCCCAGCTGCTGTCGGTCGACAACTCGTCCGGAATGGATTTGTCTTCCCAATTGTCCCCACTGGCAAAATCGTCATTCTGATCCTGCTCGGGTTTCTGGTTTGATTCAGATGACTGGGAATTTATGTTCGCGGTAAATTCCTCATTTCTGGTGAAATCACCCTCATCCCCCGAAGCGCTGGATTCTGATGAATCACTTGTATTTGATGACTCATCTATTTCCAGCAGTGGATTTGACTCCAGTGCTTCCTGAATTTCCTGTTGCAGATCCAGCGTGGAAAGTTGCAGCAAGCGGATTGCCTGTTGCAATTGAGGGGTCATCGTAAGTTGTTGACCCAGCTTTAACTGGAGCGATAATTTCATAAATGCTGATTTAGATTATATGACTTGTCACTTGGCAGCTTTGGAGTCAATCCAGGCTGTGAAGGACCACGATCAGGTGCGCAAGAATAGCAAATTTCAAGGTAAGGAGACACAATTTCCTGATATCGGGAATGATTATTGCATTGCAGGACAAATTGGGAATTTAAGGCAGTTTCAGTGCGGTGAAGGCAGGCGCTTCCGTTGGCCGAATGGAATCCTCTCTCATTCCTGATGAACTTTACAGTCTGAATTGATGGCCCAGATATACCTCTCTAACCTGTTGATTATTAAGTATTTCATCTGGTGTGCCTGCGGCAAGGATGGAGCCCTCGTTGACGATATAGGCTTTTTCGCAAATATCCAGGGTTTCCCTGACATTATGATCAGTCACCAGCACGCCGATTCCCCGTTCGCTCAGATTACGTATTATCTGCTTTATATCGTTGACTGAAATGGGATCCACGCCGGCAAAGGGTTCATCAAGCAGGATGAATGCCGGGTCAATCGCCAGCGCGCGGGCAATTTCTGCCCGGCGCCTTTCGCCTCCGGACAGGCTCATGCCAAGGGTGTCGGCGATGTGTCCGATATGAAATTCGTGCATTAGCTGAAGTGCTTTTTCTTCCTGTTGAGCCTTGTTTAAATCGGGTCTTGTTTCCAGAATGGCCAGGATATTGTCTTTCACGGTCAATTTCCTGAAGATTGAAGCTTCCTGGGGCAGATAGCCAAGTCCTTTTCTGGCTCTGACATGCATGGGAGCTTTGGTAATATCTTCATTATCAATATACACCTTGCCGTGGTCTGCGCGAATCAAGCCAATAATCATGTAAAAAGAGGTCGTCTTGCCGGCCCCATTGGGGCCCAGCAGACCAATGATTTCACCACTGCAAACTTCCATGGAGGTGTCTGAAACCACCTTCCTGCCCTTGTAGGATTTTGCCAGGTTAAGCGCTTTTAGAGTTTTCATTGCGGGTTGGCTTGTTCATTTCTGGGAGAAAGTATGAATCTGGCTTGCTCGCCATTATCACATCGCGGCGTGGAAAGCTGTCGGCTTTCCAGATAGTAGTCTATATGGCAGCCACTCCAAAGGTCATTAGCCTGACTGAACCTGGCTTTATCATCTATTGATAAATGCTGGGCATCGTAATCCAGGATGATAGTCAGTCCTTCAGCGACCACGATGGCCTGGTCGACAGCGGGTTGTTGCTGGTAACGGGCAGGAGAGCCGGTCACCGTAATTTTTTTGACCACACCATCTGAGCGCTCCATGCTTATTTCTTCACCGGAGATTTTCAATGTTCCCTGGTTAAGTTCAGCAGGGGAGTCAGTAGTGCCATAAAAAACCTGCTTGCCTTCGTCCAGTAGAAGCAGACTATTATCATAGGTGCCCAGGATTGGCTGTTCGGCATCCTCGGGCAGCGCAAAACTCCTGCTTGCCAGTAACAGCAACACCGGCATCAGGGCACAAAGCAGTTTTACAAGAACAAGGCGTTGTCTAGTTGTCATATTGAAATTTTCCATCGGCCATTTGTCTGAAAATACTGGCATCAAGATCTGCAGTAATTCCAAGGCTGGTAGAGCGAAAGCCAACGCTTTCAAATAACACGGGGCTTTGTGTGCTCAACTGTTTATCCACTGGATAAATGGTAAGGCTGTCAGTATAGATGTTGATTGCCCTCCCATCTGCTGTAAGCCCGTTGATAATAACATTTTCACTGAGTTCCAGGCGGTCCTGGTTTCTGCTGGAATCGAACTCAATGCTACCGTTTAAAGCCCTGATTTCCCATGCTGAATTATCTTCGCTGAACAGTAAGAACCTGGGTGTTTCAAGTATGCTTAGTTCCGGATTGGGAAAGTGGGTGAGGCGGGTAGCCTGGAAGCGATAATCGGCAAAGCCACTTTCCAGGTAGTGCACACTGTCGACATCCGACATAAAGTAATCGTAATCCTGTGCCTGCAATTCCAGCAGTCGGCTGATAGCGAGAACCTCATCATCGGTGGCGCTATCAAGCAGGTAGAACATAGCAGCGGACAACACTAATATCGCCAGGAAATGTTTCCTTAAGTTACTGCCCGGCGCCGCTTGCTGGCTATATGTCGATGTTTTTTTAGGCAAGGTGAAATTCATACCTGAGCAACAGGCTCGATAATTGAAAAATTACAGATAGGGTTTGACAGCATCATCAAACTTACCCTGTGCCTGTAATATCCAGTCACAGATTTCCCGAACCGCACCATGCCCGCCCTCGCGTGTAGTGACGGCATCGGCTGACTCCTTTAAAAGGAAATGTCCGTTCGGAACAGTAATCCCCAGTTGTACCTTTTTTATGCAGGCAAGGTCAGGCAAATCATCGCCGGCATAGGCTACTCTGGCATAATCAAGATCCAGTTTTTCCAGAAGTGCATCAAGAATATCAAGTTTCTCATCGCTACCCTGAAACACGTGCCTGATGCCCAGGTTACTGGCTCGTATTTCTACAATTTCAGACTTTCTGCCCGTTATAAGAGCTACCTCAATGCCGGCTTGCATGAGCATTTTCAAACCCAGTCCATCCATGGTGTAGAAGGCCTTTATCTCTTCACCACTATTGGCAAAGTACAATTTGCCATCGCTGAGTATGCCGTCAACATCAAGCACCAGTAATTTGATATTCGCGGCAAGTAAATCGATTTGTGGCTTGTTTTCCATAGTCAGGTGGCTCGAGGTTATATTTTGCTATTGCTCACTAGACGACATTGGCTTTCAGCAAGTCGTGCATGGTTACAATGCCATGGAACTGGTTTTGGGTATCCATGACCATGAGTGAATAGATTTCGTTATCCTGCATTATTTTTGCGGCTTCAGAGGCCAGAGAGTTGCTGTGGATTGATTTATAGCTGCTCGTCATTACTTCCTCAATCCTGGTTTCATTAATATCACTGCCACTATCGAGAAATCTGCGAAGATCGCCATCAGTAAAGACGCCACATACCTCACCCTTGTCGTTGGTAATGGTTGTCATGCCCAGTTTTTTGGTGGACATTTCCAGCAACGAATCTTTTACCGTAGTCGATTCACTGACCCGGGGAATGTCATCGCCCTGGTGCATGATATCGGCTACTTTCAGTAACAGGCGTCGGCCGAGGTTGCCACCGGGGTGTGAAAAAGCAAAGTCTTCCGCGGTAAATCCGCGTGCCTCAAGCAGTGCCATGGCCAGAGCATCGCCCATCACCAATGCTGCCGTGGTACTGGTGGTCGGAGCAAGTCCGAGAGGGCAGGCCTCCTGTTCGACGCTGGCATCAAGATTGGCATTGGCTTCCCGGGCCAGCAGGGAGTTCGGATTGCCGGTCAGGGTGATAAGCGGAACGGCCTTTCTTTTCAGAAGGGGCAGAATAGTTTCTATTTCTGCGGTAGTGCCTGAGTTGGAAATGGCAATGACGATATCTTTTGCGGTCACCATGCCTATATCGCCATGACTGGCTTCAGCCGGATGAACAAAGTGTGCCGGGGTTCCGGTACTGGCAAGGGTCGCGGCAATCTTGTTGGCTATGTGTCCGGATTTGCCCATGCCCATCACGATAACCCGACCCTGGCATTCCAGGATCAGTTCACAGGCTGTGAAGAAACCCTCGTCAATGCGTTCAGTCAGTCTTGCTACAGCAGACTTTTCAAGTTCAATGGTGCGAATGGCGCTATTCTTCAGCGCAGATTTATTCATATCAGAATCTGGTTGCCCTAACTAGCCGATAATCAGGCTTGCAGTGTAAGCGATATACATAGCCAATAAAACTGTACCAGCCATACGGCCGATTTTTTTGCCCTGACGGGCCCGCATATACAAAAAGTAAGTACAGCCAAGGGTGATAACCACCATGGTGGGGTAATCCCGGGTTAATACTACTGATTCCATCACAAACGGGGATAGAAAAGCCGGTACCGGGAGTACCAGCAGGATATTCATAATATTGGAGCCAATGATATTTCCCAGCACCAGGTCGTAATGCCCTTTGAATGCGCTGGTGATAGAGGTGGCCAGTTCCGGCAGACTGGTGCCTATTGCCATCACTGTAAGGCCGATCACCAGTTCGCTGACGCCCAGAGTGGTTGCAATACTGCGCGCGCCCTCTACCAGTATGTTGGAACTGATAATGAGCAAAACGAGGCCAAAAACCAGTAATGCCAGCGCTTTTTGCGTGGACATGTCAGCAATATATTCGGTCACTTCCTCGGCATTGATAATGTCGCCTTCCTGGTTGACATGCTCTTTTTCCAGAAAGGTCATGTTTTGCATGAGACGCCAGATAAAAACCAGAAGCACAACCAGCAGCAACAGGCCATCAAACATATTCAGGGTGAGGTCAAAAAAGATGACGAAACAAAGGCCTGAAATGAAGAGCAGGGCTGGCAGTTCTTTTTTGAGCAGGGACAAGGGTATTTTAATAGGGTGAATCAGTACTGTCAGTGCCAGCACAATACCCAGATTGGCAATATTGGATCCGAGAGCATTCCCTACAGCAATACTGGGTGCGCCCTGCAAGGATGCGGTAGCGGAGGTAAATATTTCAGGTGCCGAGGTGCCAAAGGCAACGATAGTCAAGCCGATGACAAGGGGAGAAACACCGAGATTACGAGCCGTGGTTGAAGCGCCCAGCACGAATCTGTCTGCGCTCCAGATCAACCCTGCAAATCCAAACAGTACATAGATTGCGGAAACAAAAATTCCCATGTTCAATTCCTGGATAACTGACATCTACCGGCAATTACCCGACAATAAATCCACCTGCAATATGGCAAGACTTGGTAGATTAATCAAGTGGCTAAATGCGTTTGCATGCCTCTGGTTAAGATGATTTTTTTCAGCAGGCGTTTACGGTAAAATACAGTCTTTGCGGTAAATTGGATGAAACAAATTTACCAAATTCCGTTCTTGATACTGCACCTGCCTGATTTGTGCTTTGATTTTTTCAGGATTCGTGTTTTTGATCCGCCTGTCCTGAATAATAGCGTAGTATGCTTATACAGGTTTTACTGTAATTTCGTTTTATTGTTATCTCAAAAAAGTGATAACAATCAGCAATCAGTATTTTTTAATTAAGGTTAAAAAATAGAGGAATGACATCATGAATTACTCACGCCGGCTGATATTACCAGTAGGCACTCTTTTTATAAGATTCGCAGCTCTGACAAGGTCGTTGCTGATCTCATTGTCGCTGATGTTTGTCTGCACTACGCCTACTGCTGCCCAGAATATTACGGCCGAAGAAGCTGTTGACCAATATATCAGTGCATTACTTATGACAATGGAGGAAATCAAGCCCCTCTACGAGACGGATCGTGAAGCTTACTTCAGCGGCGTTGAAAATGCACTTGCCGAATTCGTTGATTTTCGCGAAGTCGCCCGGGGTGTGATGGCAAAATATGGCCAGGGTCCCAATGGCGCCAGTGCCGAACAACTGGATCGCTTTGCCGTTGTTTTTCGCAGTTCACTGGTAGAGTTTTATGGAAGTGCGCTGGCTGAATTTGGCGGTGTTGAATACGAGTTTATAAAAAACACTCAGGAGTCCAGAAATCCTGAACGCTCAAGCAATGTGCGAATGTCGATTCTGGGTGATGATGGTGACAGAATAGAAATTCAGTACACCATGTTCATGAATGACGATGATATCTGGAAACTCAGAAATCTGTACGTGCAAGGGGTAAACCTGAGACGCCAGTATTACTCCCGCTTTGACAACCTGATGAATCGTAATAGTTTCGATATCGATAGAGTTATTGATTTGTGGCAGGTTGAAGAATAGACATAAAAGACATTAGATGGCATTGAAAGACTTTAACCAGGAATAAATACATGAGCATTACCAGTAGTGAAATAGAAAGCCTGCTAGCACAGCAGTTTAGCGATGCCAGCATAGCGGCATCTGGCGATAATGGCAGTTATCAGGTGCAGATAATCTCGGATGTATTTGAAGGGCTGAATGCCGTGAAAAGACAGCAGGCGGTATATCGGGTATTGAACCCACATATAAGCAGCGGTGCCATTCATGCCATTAACATGCAGCTACTGACCACGGGAGAGCAAGCTGCCGGGAATTGATTTTTCCGGCATCTGAAAAAGGCTCCTGTTGAAAGAAGGGGCCTTTTTTTATGGGTGCTTGTCAGCGAGCAAATTAATACAGCGACCCATTGTGAATCTTGTTAGAATGGCGCTCTGCTAAAAAGGCTAAAAAAAGCACTAAAGTGCCAAATGTCAGGTGCCAGATGATGTGCCAGGGCATAACTACCTAATTTAAGAGAGACAATTTTGGATAAACTGGAAATTCATGGTGGTATTCCACTCACGGGAGAGATTCGGATAGCCGGGGCTAAAAACTCGGCTCTGCCAATTATGGCATCTACTCTGCTGACCAAAGATACAGTTAAAGTCAGCAATCTTCCCCATCTGTATGACATTACCACCATGCTGGAACTACTCGGCTGTATGGGTGTGGAGTCCATTGTCGGTGAAAAGCTGGGTGTAGAGATTTGCAGTGAGCCCATCAAGCACTTTAATGCCCCCTATGAACTGGTTAAAACCATGCGTGCGTCGATCCTGGTACTGGGTCCGATGCTGGCACACTATGGTCAGGCGCAGGTTGCTCTGCCTGGTGGTTGTGCCATTGGTAGCCGTCCCGTCAATCTTCATCTCACGGCACTGAAAAAAATGGGTGCAGATATAGTCGTTGAAAATGGCTATATCGAAGCCAAAATCAATGGTCGTCTGAAAGGGGCTCATATCTTCATGGATCTGGTGACGGTAACAGGAACCGAAAATGTGATGATGGCAGCCAGTCTGGCTGATGGTGTCACGATCATTGAAAATGCTGCCCGCGAGCCTGAAGTAGTGGATCTGGCCAGATGCCTGCGAGCCATGGGTGCCGAAATTAAAGGTGAAGGCTCCGACACCATAACTATAAACGGTGTGAAAAGATTGCATGGCTGCGAGTATTCAGTGATGCCGGACAGAATTGAAACCGGGACTTACCTGATTGCCGTTGCGGCCACTCGTGGCAAAATCAAGGTCAAGGATACCAGGCCATCAATTCTGGAGGCTGTATTAAGCAAGCTGGAAGAGGCTGGTGCGCAGATTGAAATTGGTGAGGACTGGATATCTCTGGATATGAAGGGCAAGCGTCCGCAAGCGGTATCCCTTACTACCGCACCTTACCCGGCATTTCCCACGGACATGCAGGCCCAGTTTACGGCGCTCAATGCCGTGGCCGAGGGCTCCGGAACAATCACAGAAACCGTTTTTGAAAACCGTTTTATGCATGTACACGAAATGATTCGTATGGGTGCAGACATGAAAGTCGAAGGCAACACGGTGATGGTAAATGGTAAGCAGTCCCTGAAGGGTGCGCCGGTAATGGCAACGGATTTACGCGCCTCGGCTAGTCTGATTATTGCCGGGCTGGTAGCAGAGAGCCAGACCACAGTGGATCGTATTTATCACATTGACCGTGGTTATGAATGTATTGAGGAAAAGCTTCAGCTGCTTGGAGCCAAGATCAAGCGTCTTCCTTCCTGATATAAAATCTTCAAGAGCAATTTCTCAAGAGCATATGATGAGTGATAGTAAACTGGTAATAGCCCTGACCAAGGGGCGTATTCTCGAAGAAGTATTGCCGCTACTGGAAAGCGCAGGGATTATACCTGCCGAGGATATGAACAGTAGTCGCAAACTCATTTTCGAGAGCAATCTGGAAGATGTTCAGCTCATGGTAATCCGTGGTTCGGATGTACCTACCTATGTAGAATTGGGTAGTGCTGATATGGGTATAACGGGCAAGGATATCCTCATGGAAAATGGTTCGGAAGGATATTATGAACCGCTTGATTTAAAACTGGCAACCTGTCGCCTGATGACAGCTGCCCCAATCAATCAGGTGACCACGCCCAAGCGACTGCGAGTAGCCAGCAAGTTTGTCAATATAGCCAAGAATTATTTTTCCGAACAGGGTCGTCAGGTTGATATTATCAAGCTTAACGGGGCGCTTGAGCTGGCCCCGATAATGGGACTCGCAGACTGCATCGTCGATATTGTGGACACTGGCAAAACCCTGGTTGCCAATGGGCTGGAACCTCGTGAACATATTGCGGATGTCAGTACCCGGGTGATTGTTAATAAAGCTTCCATGAAAATAAAGCATGATCGTGTACAGTCTCTCCTTGAGCGGCTGGCAGAAGCTGTTGCTGATAAGCATTAATCAAGTCACAAGTTACAAGTTGAAAGAGTAGAAACATGAGCGTTTCCATACAAAGGCTGAATTTTCGGGATGCAACATTCCGCGCCGAACTGGATAAGGCGCTGGCCTGGAACAGTATTTCTGACCAGGCAGTGCAGGCGTCAGTGCACAAAATTCTTTCTGATGTCAGGGAGCGTGGAGATGCGGCGGTTGTTGAGTGGACCAATAAACTCGATGGTTTGCAGGCTGAGTCGATTCAGGCGCTGGAGATCTCCAGAGATGAATTGCAACACAGCCTGAACAATCTGCCCGGGGATCAGTCTGCAGCACTTGAGAAAGCGGCGGCACGTATTCGTCGTTATCATGAAAAGCAAAAGCAGGATTCCTGGGAATATACAGACTCCGATGGTTCAGTTTACGGACAAAAGGTTTCTCCCATCGACAGGGTGGGAATGTATGTGCCCGGCGGGAAAGCCACTTACCCTTCCACTGTATTGATGGACGCGATTCCAGCCCGGGTTGCCGGTGTTCAGGAGATCATTGCAACGCTTCCTACGCCTGGTGGTGTAAAAAATCCGCTGGTGCTGGCTGCCTTGGCGTTGGCCGGGGTGGATCGGGTATTTACCGTAGGCGGCGCACAGGCAGTAGGCGCGCTGGCCTATGGAACTGACACTATTCCCGGCGTCGACAAAATCGTGGGCCCCGGCAATATTTATGTAGCCACGGCCAAGAAGGAAGTATTTGGTCAGGTGGGTATTGATATGGTGGCCGGCCCTTCAGAAATACTGGTCATCTGCGATGGTCTTACCAATCCCGACTGGATAGCCATGGATCTGTTTTCTCAGGCGGAACATGATGAAAATGCCCAATCGATCCTGGTCAGTACCGATGCCGGTTTTATTGCAGAGGTTCACAAGAGTATCGAAAAGTTGTTACCGACCATGCCGCGTGCAGAAATTATTGTGTCTTCCCTTGAGTCCCGCGGACTTATGATTGAAGTGGATGACCTTAAGCAGGCGGCCCAGGTATGCAACCTGATTGCGCCGGAACACGTTGAGCTTTCTGTCGCCAATCCACGCGCACTGATGGATGATATCCGTCATGCGGGCGCTATTTTTCTTGGTCGCTATACCTCGGAATCTCTGGGCGATTATTGCGCCGGTCCAAGTCATGTCTTGCCGACATCAGGAACAGCACGCTTTTCATCGGCCCTAGGCGTCTATGACTTCCAGAAGCGATCCTCGATTATCAGTTGTTCAGAAGCGGCGGCCAAAGAGCTGGCAGAGACTGCCTCGATTCTGGCAAATGCAGAAGGGCTATTTGCCCATGCGCGGGCAGCAGAAATCAGGAAAGAAGATTAGCGCAGCAGGTTTCTGTTATTGAATGGTTCGGGGTCCAGTTCCTGGTAAAGACTGTTGCGCCAAACTGGCGCATTTTCAGTCAACCACATCACCGCCTCACCAACGCCCAGCACGATGGGTAAAGTGATTACTTCATTTTCCCGTTGCACCCTGGCAATGACAGTTTCCCCGGGATTCATATTATTAACAGTCTGAATGGCATTAAAAGCGGCTTGTTCGTCGCTAATTTCAATATCGCCGAGAGAAAGGATGATGTCGTTGATTTTAAGACCTGCCGTGTCTGCGGGTCCCTTGGCTGAAAGTCGTTCTACCCAAAGCCCCTGGGCATCCATGTCCAGTATCATTCTGCTGAAAATCTGC
>JAHEHN010000045.1 GCA_024644515.1 Gammaproteobacteria bacterium | reverse complement strand
ATGGCCTGAGTTGCTGTTTCCATAGCTGTTGCTGTATCTGCTTGATTATCCGTAACAGTTTCTGCAAGAATTTCTGTGTCCTCTGAATCTATGGCATCAGGTAAAAGTGATAGTGACCTTGACCTGTTTTCGCTAGCCGTGGTGCCATCTCCAGTCTCCGCCTTATTACCAGCTTCATCTATGCGGGCGATAAGCACCTCTGCTGTCACCGGTTCACTTATGCCAACAGTGCCAGATAAATCTTCCTGACTATTCTGACTACCAACATTCAACGATGACGACGCAACACTTATTTCATTATCACCGCCTGTTACAGGCATTACTGTGCCAGTGCCGCTTACCCCTGGCTGTATGTCTGCAACCTGCTCACGGCCATTGCCAGAATTAACGGATGCCTGGCTATCATCTCCTTTAGCCAGCCACCAGCTCACACCAATCACAATAATGATGATCAGGGCTGCACAAATCATCCAGCGCAGATTCTGGTCATAGGCTTTTCTTGCGCGAATTACATTAGCTTCGCTAATCTCATTTTCTTCGAGTTTTGCCATGTACTGGTCATAAGAGGTGCTGATGTTTTCTACATCGGCACCGAGCAGTTTGGCATAGGCCCTGAAATACCCTTTGATGAAAGTTTTTCCTGGTAATTTTTCGAACTGGCTGGTCTCAAGGGCATTCACATAATGCGCAGTCATATGCAGAGCCTGAGCTACTCTGGCTTGACTTAAGCCCTTTTCCTCTCGTACAGCTTTCAGTATTTGCCCTGGCGATGGCAAGTCCGGCAAATCCTTTGTGGACTCATCGTCAGCGACTGATTCTATATCCTGGTTTTCTTCTCTCATTCAACAACCTGTTGAAACAAGGCATATTCCCGACTTTCAGGAAAGTTGGTTTCAAGTAACTCACCGTATGCCAGCGCACTGGCTTCATTCTTAAGCGCCATTTCAAGACGCGCACCGAGAAGCAAGCTGCGGGCGTTATGAGGCACACGGTAAAACTGGATTAATGTCAGATAGTTCCGCCAGTAAGCCCTTGCCTGGAGCACATCCCCTCTTTCAAGGTTGAGACTGGCCAGTTCAAGTGCGGATCTTAGCTGATTGGGATTGAGCTGAATGGCCCTCATAAAAGCCTGTTCTCCTTCCTCAATCCGGTTAAGACGTATGGCCGCTATTCCCATATTTTCGAATGCCTGCGGACGTTGGTCATAGGACGTATCCTTGACTACTCTGGCCAACTGATCATAGGCATCTTCGACGCGGCCTTCCGCAAACAGGAACGCTGCAAAATTATTTCGCATCTGCGAATTATCCGGGTTAATACGCAAGGAACGGTTGAAGTTTTGCTCAGCAAGTTCAGGCTCCCCTTCCCGTGCATAGATTAATCCCCAGATACCGAACATTTCACTGTTATTGGAATCAATTTCAGCCGCATTCTGAAGATGGCGCTTGGCATTGGGCAGATTCCCCTGTTCAAGATAGCCAATACTCAGCCGTAGATAGTTATCAAGCGCGTCTTCATCAGATTTCTCCACATTGAAGACCGGATTCGTAGTTTCCGTCACACAGGCACTGAGCAGAAACAAACACAATACTGTTATTGTTACTGACTTGATGACTTTCATCCGTTTATTCCTGTTTTATCGCGAACACTGATAAAAACCTGATTTTACCCTAACAGGTTAATTTTATTGAACCTTTAGACGCTGTTATGGGTTAGATTGTCCCCGTAATGCCCGATAACGCGCACTTCTGCGGGTATTATCGTCAACCAAGCCCACTAGCTGACCACAGGCAGCACCTATATCATCCCCGCGCGTTGTTCTTATCGTCACTGTATAGCCGGCTTCCTGAAGAATTTTTCTGAAATTGGAAATAGCCGAATTGCTGGCGCGGTTATAGTCAGACCCCTCAAACGGGTTGAAGGGAATCAGATTTATCTTGCAGGGTGTAGTCCTGAGCAATTCGGCCAGTTCCCGGGCATGCTGACGATGATCATTGACGCCATTAATCAGAATATATTCAATGGTAGCTACCCGACTGTCAGGTAGTGAGTCCAGATAAGCATTGGTGCTGCGAAGCAATTCACTGATTGGATATTTTTTATTTATCGGGACAATCTGGCTGCGCAATTCATCATTGGGTGCATGCAGTGAAATTGCCAGAGAGGCATCCGTGTAATCCTTTAAACGATCAAGAGCGGGTACAACCCCGGAAGTACTAATGGTAACGCGGCGTTTTGACAGGCCGTAACAATTATCTTCCATCATCAGGCTGATCGAATTAATAACATTGTCGAAATTCAGTAATGGTTCTCCCATTCCCATCATCACAACATTGGTTACCTGACGTGGTTTTTTGGTTCCGAAAGTATCCAGTTCCCGGTTTGCGAGCCAGAGCTGGCCAATAATCTCTGCTGTCGTCAGATCGCTGTTAAAACCCTGTTTGCCCGTGGCACAGAAAGAGCAATCCAGACTGCAACCGGCCTGGGATGAAATACACAAGGTACCGCGACCAGCTTCAGGAATAAAAACGGTCTCAACGCTACTACCGCTTTCCACTTCAACTATCCACTTGTAGCAGCCATCACTGGCATCCAGACGTTCCTTGACCCGTGGCGGGCGAACCTCTACACATTCCTTTAACTGGGCGCGCAGGGATTTACTGATATTGGTCATTTCATCAAAATCAGTCACGCCGAATTGATGAATCCATTTCAGCAACTGTATAGCGCGAAAAGGCTTTTCTCCCTTTGTGAGGAGAAAAGCCTCCATTTGCTGCCTGCTCAGACCAAGTAAATTGATCTTACTTTCCGGCATACCCGGCATACTTAGTATCCTTTGGGATGAACAAGGAGTTTAGAACTTCCTTGAACAGAGTTCCTCAGACTTAAAGAAATAAGCGATCTCTCTTTCAGCTGAAGCCGGTGAGTCTGAACCGTGTACTGCATTGGCATCAATAGATACCGCGAAATCAGCGCGAATTGTGCCGGCATCTGCTTCAGCAGGATTGGTTGCACCCATCAGTTCACGATTCCTGGCGATTGCATTTTCACCTTCAAGCACCTGCACGATTACAGGACCGGACGTCATGAATTCTATTAGATCAGCAAAGAAGCCCCTTTCCTTGTGTTCCGCATAAAAACCACCAGCAGATTCATCATCCAGCTGCAGCATTTTCATGGCAACAACCCGCAAACCACCCTTTTCGAAACGGCTGACGATTTCACCAATCACATTCTTACCAACAGCATCAGGTTTAATAATTGATAACGTACGTTCAACTGACATGCAAATTACTCCGCTTAAGAAAAAATTTTAAACTTACTGAATTTAACCCCAGCCATAGCGGGGTCAAGAAATCGGCGTATTGTACGCGCCTTTAGGGGGTTTTTGTACCGAAAATAAGGCTATTTTTGTCTGAAACCTGCTTGAAATCAGGCTTTTACGCTATCTTGAGGCAGCCAGCGAAATTTGGCTAAGGCGAGTTATTTTGGCAACGTTAATAAGTGGGGCTTTTTACTATTTTCCTGCAATCTTCATAATGTCAGATTATGAAAAATCCAGCCTCAATAGCCGTCATCATGGCTATGAACCTGGCTATTACAATTCCTCTATCCAGGCCATTTGTATTGCTTCCAGGATCTTTTCGCCGCTTCGCCCCGGCTCATCATCAAATCCTTCCAGTTCACAGACCCAACGATGAAGATCAACAAAGTTGATGGTTTTGGGGTCTATATCCGGATGAGCCTCAAGTAACTCGATGGCAATATCCAGGGAATCTGTCCATTTCATAGATTTACTCCTCTAGTGGTTTTCAGAGACCATGTTGATGGTGTATTTGGGAATCTCTATCACCAGATCATCATTCTCTACCTTTGCCTGACAACCAAGTCGTGATTCAGGCTCCAGTCCCCATGCCTTATCAAGCATATCGTCCTCATCTTCAGTAGATTCAGCCAATGAATCAAAACCCTCGCGGACAACTACATGACAGGTGGTACAGGCACATGATTTCTCACAGGCGTGTTCCAGATGAATGTGATTGCGCAGAGCGACATCAAGAATGGTTTCGCCGACTTCGGCTTCCACCTGTTTACCTTCAGGGCAAATCTCTGGGTTTGGTAAGAACTTAATGATTGGCATTGGCGGAATAATTCCTCGCTTTAATCTATTTCTTCAATGGAATGACCGGCAAGTGCGGTCTTGATTTGTGTATTCATACGTCTGCCGGCAAACTCAAGGGTCGCTTCATTGAGCGCTTCTGAAGCCTCGTGAATGGCATCGCTGTCACCGCTCTCTATGGTCTTTTGTAATTGCAGTATTCCTTCTTCAAGGCGAGCATATTCGGCCTCGCTAAGCAGCGATTGACCATCAACAACAAGCGCACTCACCAATGCTTCAATAATACGCTCTGCTTCAACCCTGCTCTCCTGAAGCGCACGGGCTTCCTTATCACTGGCCGCTGAAGAGTAGGAATCCATAATCATTTTTTCTATATCCTTGTCTTCAAGGCCATAGGAAGGTTTGATCACCACGCTACTGACAGTGCCAGTACTTAATTCCTTTGCCTGAACTTCCATCAAGCCATCGGCATCAACCTGAAAAGTAACTTCAACGACTGCAGCACCGGCCACCATCGGAGGGATGCCTTTGAGTTCAAACATAGCCAGTGAGCGGCAATCGCTTACCAGCTCTCGCTCCCCCTGCAGGACATGCAGGGACATTGCTGTCTGACCATCCTTGTAAGTGGTAAATTGCTGAGCCCGGGCAACGGGGATCGTGGTATTGCGTGGAATAATTTTCTCCATTAATCCGCCCATGGTTTCAATGCCCAGGGAGAGGGGAATAACATCCAGCAGCAGAATATCATCGCCATATTTATTACCCGCAAGCACATCGGCCTGCAAGGCAGCACCAACGGCAACTACTTTGTCAGGATCGATTTCAGTGTGCACTTCGGCTCCGAAAAATTCTGAAACCCGCTCACGTACCCTTGGGGTTCGTGTGGAGCCACCCACCATTACAACGTCGGAGATTTCATCTACTGTAATTTTTGCATCGCGCAAAACACGTCGACAGGCTTTAATGGTTTGTTCAACAAGTACATCAATCAGAGTGTTGAACTGCTCTCGAGTCAAGGTGCCTGACCATTGCTCAAAAGTGACTTGAGTCTGTTCTGAGTGAGTGAGTTCATGCTTGGCGTGGCGAGCGATACTGGCAAGAGAGTTTAATTGGGCATAGGAAAGTTCGTCAGTGATACCCGCCTCATTAAGCACCCACTGAATAATGGTGCGATCCAGATCGTCACCACCCAGAGCCGCATCACCGCCAGTTGCCAGCACTTTAAACACACCCTGCTCCAGGCGCATGAGGCTGACATCAAAGGTGCCACCACCCAGGTCATATATCATGACCGTTTCTTCCTGTTTCCGATCAAGACCGTAGGCTATTGCCGCCGCCGTAGGCTCACCAAGAAGTCGTAATACTTTAATACCAGCCAGTTGTGCCGCATCTTTGGTAGCCTGTCTCTGGGATTCATCGAAGTAGGCCGGCACAGTAATCACCGCCCCTTCCAGTTCTCCACCAAGTTCTTCTTCTCCCCGCCTGACCAGGGTTTTCAGTATTTCAGCAGAAACTTCAACCGGGCTTTTACTGCCTGCTGCTGTTTTAATAACCGGCATGCCACCATTGTCGGCAGATACAATTTCATAGGGGAGATCGTAATGAATATCTTCCTTGCCGCGGCCCATAAGGCGTTTAACTGAAGATATTGTGTTGCTTGAATCTTTGGCGCCCTTCAACCAGGCTTCATAACCGACTGTGACTTTGCCATCCTCGGCATAGTGGACAACAGAAGGTACCAGGCATTGACCATCATGATCACACAGAGCATGAGCACGACCTTCGCTGGCTATAGCAACCAGTGAATTGGTAGTACCAAGGTCTATCCCTATAGCACTTTTCTTGACTACCTTGTTGTCGGCAGCATGGGCTTGAGATTTTCCTTGTCCAGGTTCTGAAATACTGAGTAATGCCAAAAGTAAATTCCGTCAGAATGTTTAATTGCGTCAATAGTCCAGCAGTTTTTCTTCTGCCTTATCAATTTCATCAAGCAATTTATAGATAAATTGCAATTGGTTATAGATGGACTTTGCCTTTACAAATTGACTGGCTGTAAATTGCGCTTCAAAGTTTGCCAGTCTGGTTGTCTTTTCCTTATCAATGGAATCTTTCATGGCATCCAGGCCTTCAAGATCCTCATCTCCAATCAGGCTTGCCAGCGTCTCACGCATTTCCATTTGCTGTATCAGGAAAGCTTCATCCAGATGTAACTGGTTATGCTCTTCTGCATCAACGCCTGCAAGCTTAAGTAAGTACGCTGCCCTTTTCAGGGGTGATTTGAGGGTAACATAGGCATCGTTAATCATGCTGGTTTGCTGCAATGCCTGGACCCTGGTACGGTCGTCAGCATTCACCACTCTATCGGGATGAAACTCTGACTGTAATTTCTTGTACGCAACTTCAAGCTGGGTATTTTCCAGCTGAAATGAAATCGGTAAGGAAAACAGTTCGAAATAATTGGCTTGTTGTAGAGACACGATTAGACAGGACAGGAGTCAGGTTACGGGTTTAAACACTGAAGCTTTCGCCACAACCGCATTCACCCTTTACATTGGGGTTTCTAAACTCAAAGCCTTCATTCACACCCACTTTAACAAAGTCCATTTCAGTGCCATCTATGTAAACAAGACTTTTCGGGTCAACCACGATTTTGACGCCATGATCTTCAAACACTTCATCGGCCGGATTTAGTTCGTCAACGAACTCCAGAACGTAGGCCATGCCAGAGCAGCCTGTTGTCGTAATAGCAACACGTATACCCAGGCCCTTGCCCCTGTTTTCCAGTTGACTGGCTACATGTTTAGCCGCTGTTTCTGTAATGGTTAATGCCATTGCTGATGCGCTCTCCCGAGACCATTAATACTTTATTACTATCCTGTTTGCTGCCTGTCACTTACTACAAATGACTACTGAGCAGTTTCAGTGCTTTCACCACGCTTCTTTTTGATATCAGTGATTGCTGCCTTGATGGCATCTTCTGCGAGTACTGAACAGTGAATTTTCACTGGCGGCAAACCAAGCTCTTGAGCAATTTCAGTATTTCTGATCTTGGCCGCATCATCAATGGTGCGTCCCTTGACCCACTCCGTTAATAAGGAGCTTGATGCAATAGCTGAACCGCAGCCATAGGTCTTGAATTTTGCATCTTCTATCACACCTTCCTTGTTCACCTTGATCTGCAGACGCATCACATCGCCACAGGCAGGCGCACCTACCATGCCGGTGCCAACATCCTGATCGTCATCATCCATACGCCCAACGTTGCGAGGGTTTTCGTAATGATCGAGAACTTTATCTGTGTAAGCCATGTTGCTACCTCTTGTGTACCGAATATATAAATACTTGCTGGATAATTTCTGAATTTTATTAGTGAGCTGCCCACTGGACCTGGCTGATATCAACGCCATCCTTGAACATATCCCACAATGGAGATAGTTCTCTCAGTTTGCCTACAGCTTGTTTGACTTTGGCAATTGCTATATCTACATCTTCCTCTGTAGTGAAGCGTCCGATACTGAACCGCAGTGAGCTGTGAGCGAGCTCATCATTCATACCAAGGGCACGCAGTACGTAGGAAGGTTCCAGACTGGCGGAAGTACAGGCCGAGCCTGAAGATACCGCAAGATCTTTAAGTGCCATGATCAGGGATTCCCCTTCAACAAAGTTGAAGCTGATGTTCAAATTATGAGGAATACGATGCTCCAGGTCACCGTTGATATAGACTTCTTCCATACCTTCGAAACCTTTCAAAAATCTGTCGCGTAAAGCTATAACGCGCTTCGTTTCTTCATGCATTTCTTCCTTGGCAATTCGAAACGCCTCACCCATTCCAACAATTTGATGAGTGGCAAGAGTACCTGAACGCATACCGCGCTCATGACCGCCACCATGCATCTGGGCTTCCAGCCTTATTCTGGGCTTACGGCGGACATACAAGGCACCAATGCCTTTTGGTCCATAAGTCTTGTGCGCAGAAAAAGCCATTAAATCGACCTTCATATCCTCCAGGTCAATATCTATCTTGCCTGTGCTTTGTGCCGCATCCACATGAAAAATAACTTTCTTTTCACGGCAAATTTCGCCGATTGCCTTAATGTCGTTGATAACACCAATTTCATTATTTACATGCATCAATGAAACCAGAATGGTGTCTTCACGAATGGCCTTTTCAACAACCTCTGGAGCTATCATGCCCTTGTTATCAGGATCAAGATACGTGACTTCAAAGCCTTCTCGCTCCAGTTGGCGACAGCTGTCCAAAACAGCTTTATGTTCAATTTTCGAGGTAATAATGTGCTTGCCCCTGGACTTATAAAAATGGGCAGCCCCTTTCAGTGCAAGGTTGTCAGCTTCAGTGGCGCCCGAAGTCCAGACGATTTCACGGGGATCGCAATTGACCAGGTTGGCAACATGCTGCCTGGCTTCTTCCACGGCTTCTTCTGCTTTCCAGCCGAATACATGGGAGCGTGAAGCCGGGTTGCCAAAATTACCTTCCAGTGTCAGACACTCGACCATTTTTTCCACAACCCTGGGATCTACCGGGGTAGTAGCTGAGTAATCAAAATAAATCGGTAACATTAATTTCTCCAATACTGCTAGTAAGTACTTTTTATACGCGTTTTTGCGTAAATTCGGTTTGACCCAGGATAGTATTTATCCAGAGCTGGCCGCTATCAATTCAAGGTTGCTGATAGTAGCTCTGTTCTCGTCCTGCGTGTCTGCCTGTGCGGTCTGTTGGCGACCTGGCAGCTCAGATGCCTGCATTTGCGTAATGCGGTCATTCTGGTTACGGGCTATCTCTTCAATTTCCCGTTTTGAAACCAGGTCTGCCAGAGTAATGTTACTGAGAAACCCATGAATCTGTTTGCTGAGATCCTCCCACAGATGGTGTGTCAGACAGATCTCGCCGCTGCGACAGTCGCCTTTGCCCTGGCACTTGGTGGAATCAAGGGATTCGCTAACCGCATCAATAATCTCTGCCACATCAATATCAGAACCTTCCCTTCCCAGCATATAGCCGCCACCCGGGCCACGAACACTGCTCACCAGCTCACGCTTACGAAGCTTGGAAAATAGCTGCTCCAGATAAGACAGGGAAATATCCTGGCGTTTGGAAATATCACTTAGCGTGACGGGTCCCTTTATGGCATTAATGCTGAGATCCAGCATTGCAGTCACTGCATATCGGCCTTTGGTTGTAAGTCTCATGGTATTTTTACCTTTATTGCCGTAATAGCCTTTGTAAACTACGCGGACTTGAACATTATTCTTTAGCCTGAATAATGTCTTTCGTATGCCTTTGTAGAGCTGCTTTTTCAGCTGTGGCGTACTTGTCCAAGCGCGGCCATTATGCAAAAACCAACCAAATTAGTCAAGTATATAGCAGAGTAAATTAGTCGGGTAAATCGTCACTTAACTTTCTGACCTGTTTTTCTTGTCGAGCTGGTACTCTGTGGAGGCCAAAATACCAC
This sequence comes from Gammaproteobacteria bacterium, assembly GCA_024644515.1. Taxonomy (GTDB): domain Bacteria; phylum Pseudomonadota; class Gammaproteobacteria; order Pseudomonadales; family Pseudohongiellaceae; genus Eutrophocola. The sequence goes on along the minus strand of JAHEHN010000045.1, from coordinate 14,472 downwards.
GTAAGATATTGATTTCCATAGTATCAGGGCGAATTCTGGAATACAGGCGGCGTAGTCTGGACATCAACTGCCTGGGGTTTTCCGGGTCATGAAACTCCAGTCTGACCAGGACCTTTTCCAGGTGTTTCAGGTAACCTTCAAGGTCAGCCACCGTCGCCAGAGGCTGATCCCAGATTTCATAGATTGGATCATCTATGCCCTGTGTTTTACCTGCTGCTGCCTGCTTGAGCGAATCGGTATTTTCTGCCTTGTCCTCAACCGGGGCCCTGAGTACAGCTTTCCGTATCTCGTAGCAAAGCAGCATGACTGCCGCGGCAATATTGAGAGAGGGATATTCTTCATTGGCAGGAATCTGGACATGGAAATGACATAACTGTAGTTCGTCGTTACTCAATCCCCTGTCTTCGCGACCAAATACCAGCGCCACATCATTCTGGTTACTGGCAACAACAAGTTTTTCAGCACAGCCTTCAGGGTCTACCATTGGCCATGGGATACTGCGGGAACGCGCACTGGTGCCAATGACAAGACCACAATCAGCAATAGCCGCATCAAGACTATCGACTACCTGGGCATTATCAAGAATATCCAGAGCAGAAGCGGCTCTGCCCAGCGCTACTCCGGAGGGAAAGTCTCTCGGGTTCACCAGAACAAGCTGTGTAAGACCCATGTTCTTCATGGCTCTGGCGGCAGCGCCAATATTTCCGGGATGTGTCGTTTGTACGAGGACTATACGAATGCGAGATAAATCCACCACTGCTTCCTTTAAATTATTAAAATGCTGTCTAAACCCAGTGCCCAGCGGTGCGATATAATAGCAGAAAGCTCCTCTACTTATTTCACTTCTTTTGCTATCATGCGCAGCAATTTCTGCCGCCGGGTCCTGGCCCTCTCACTATCATGAATGCCACCATTAACATCGGGCTAAAAGCCGCACGCGAAGCATCGGATTTAATTATCCAGACTTGGGATCGACCTGATCGTCTTGAGATTTCAGAAAAAGGTCGCAATGACTTTGTCACTGATATTGATGTCAAAGTTGAAGAAATCATTATCGAACAGCTACGCAAGGTTTATCCTGATCACGGTTTTATCGGCGAAGAATCCGGCGAAATTGAAGGCAAGGATAAAGACACCACCTGGGTCATAGATCCCATTGATGGCACGCGTAACTTTATTAATGGATTCCCCCATTTCTGTATCTCAATGGCCTGCATCAAACAGGGCAAGATTGAGCATGCCATCATTGTTGACCCGATCAAGAATGAAGAGTTTACGGCTTCCCGAGGCAGCGGAGCACGCCTCAATGGGCAGCGTATCCGGGTAACAAAAAGGCAGGCGTTTGAAGGTGCAACGGTAAGTTTGAGCTGTGCCGGTCTAAAAAATTATGAAACGCTGTTACAAATCCAGACAGCAATGCAGGGTGTTGTTGGGGCAATTCGCATGAGCGGCTCGGCAGCACTGGATCTGGCCTATCTGGCTGCCGGGCGCACCGATGCTGGCTGGATGTCAGGAATGCATTTATGGGATGTCGCGGCAGGAATTCTGATTGTTCGGGAAGCCGGCGGACTTATCAGTGATGCCAAGGGAAACCCTGACTGCATGGAAAGCGAAAGTCTGGTATTTAGCAACAATCGTTGCTTTAAAGACTGGCTAAAACTCATCTCAAAAGCGTCTTAAAAAAAAACCGACAATTTTATTACCCTGGTTTTAATGCTTTTAACAAGCCTCTTCGAATCATCAACTAGGGTAAGGCGTCGAGTTCCTCACCTTCCTTGACTGGCGGCATCAAATCTTCTTTCGTAATGTGCATATAAAGCAGCACCTCTGCAGCAACATAAACCGATGAATAGGTACCAATTAGTACACCAACGATCAACGCCGTGGCAAAACCATGGATCATGTCCCCGCCAAAAATAAACAAGGCAAGCAGCACCAGCAAGGTTGTCAACGAGGTAATTATGGTTCTGCTGAAGGTCTGGGTAATGGAGATATTGATCAATTCTTCCGGCTCTGTTTTGCGCAACAGACGAAAATTTTCCCTGATACGGTCCGAGACAACAATCGTGTCATTGAGCGAATACCCAATTACCGCAAGCACTGCCGCCATCACAGTAAGGTCAAAATCTATTTTAAACAGGGAAAAGAAACCCAGTGTAATAATTACATCATGGGCCAGCGCTGCGACAGCTCCTACCGAGAACTTGAACTGAAAGCGGATAGCGATATAAATCATGATCATGATTAACGCCACCAACATGCCAAGCCCGCCCTGCTCGCGTAATTCTTCTCCTACCTGAGAACCGATGAAGCCGGTACCAAGCACTTCAATTTCAGCAGAGGTATTGGCACGTAATGCTTCCAGCACAATGTCTGTTGCCTGGGCAGCTTCTCTCTGATCAACATCTGCGGAACCGGTTTCCTGAATTCGAATCTGGACATCCTGGTCCGTTCTGAAATTAACCACTTCGAAATTCTGAAAACCAATATTACGGACAATGCCGCGAACTTCTTCCAGGTCCTGAGGCTCTGAATAAGATACCTGTATCTGGGTGCCGCCGGTAAAATCCATACCAAACTGCATGCCGTTTATAACCAGGGATCCGATCGAGACCAGTATCAGGATCACAGAGAATATCGTAGTGGGTGTTCTCCATTTCATGAAATCAATGACTTTCATTTCACTCATATCAATTCAACTCTTGCATGCATTACTCGACCCTGTACTCAGGTCGCAGGATCAGGATTTGGAGCAGGCGTAATTGCCGTGCCGATGGAAATACTTTTAATGTTACGTCCGCCATAGATTAAATTAATTATGGCTCTGGTCACCATAATTGCCGTAAACATGGAGGTGATAATGCCAATAGACAGGGTTACGGCAAAGCCTCGCACCGGCCCCGTGCCGATTGAATAAAGAATAATGGCTACCAGGAAAGTTGTAATATTGGCGTCAAAAATGGTGATAAAAGCTCTGCCGAAACCCGCATCAATGGCCTTTTGAAGCGGCACACCACTTTTCAGTTCTTCCCGGATTCTGGCAAAAATCAACACATTGGCGTCAACTGCCATACCCACAGTCAATACGATACCGGCAATACCCGGAAGCGTCAGGGTGCCACCGATAATTGACATCACCGCCACCAGTAAGGTCAGGTTAACTCCCAGGGCAATATTGGCCGCCAGGCCACAGACTCTGTAGTAGACCAGCATAAACAGCAGAACCAGCCCCAAACCAATTTGTACCGACAGCAAGCCGCGTGCAATATTTTCCTGCCCCAGGCTTGGTCCGATAGCGTACTCTTCAAGGAAATACATGGGTGCCGCCAGGGCACCCGACCTGATTAACAACGCCAGGTCATTGGCTTCACTGCCTTCCAGGCCGGTAATTCGAATCTGTCTGCCCAGTGCCGATTGCATTACCGGCGCACTGATTACCCGCTCTTCTACATAAGGTTCTGAATGGGATTCCAGCTCACCGTCAGCGTTTCGTTCTGTAACAGTTCGAGTCTTGGTTTCTATCAATAAAATAGCAAGACGACGACCAATATTTGCGCGACTTGCCTCGTTGATTTGTCTCGCGCCCACCGCATCAAAAGAAAGATTCACCTGGGGCAGAGAGGTTTGCGGATCAAAGGCAGATTGCGCATTGGTAATATTTTCACCGGAAAGCACAATATCCCGCTCAATAGTAAGTGGCAGTCCATCGGGATCCACATATTCCAGCGTAGTTCCTGCTGCAGCACTGGGCTCGGCAACCAGATGCAGTTGCAAAGTCGCTACCGCACTGATCAGGGACTTGGCGCGCGTCGTATCCTGGATACCCGGAAGTTCAATAATAATACGGTTGTTCCCCATGGGCTGAACTTTAGGTTCCTTAACCCCCAACTCATCCACCCTGGAACGCAGGGTTGTCAGATTTTGCTGCAAGGCATATTCCTGCAGTTGCTGCATGGAGAGGTCACTCATGGAATAGTAAAGCAGGTAATTGCCACCGGTCTCTGCGGTTCGAAACAAAAAGTCGGGAAATTCATCACGCATTAAATCAATGGCGGCGCTGCGGATTTCCGGTGTAGTAAAGCGAATGACAATCCTGTTGCTGTCATCTACTTCAAGCGGTGGCCGATAGCGCAAGCCCTCTTCCCGGAACAAAGTACGCATAGTGGCAAGAGAGTCCGTCAACTGCTTGTTAACTGCAGCATCAAGATCCACCTCCATCAAAAAGTGAACACCACCGCGCAAGTCCAGGCCGTAAGTCATTGGCCCTGCGCCAAGTGATTCCAGCCAGGACGGCGTATTGGGCGCCATGTTCAGCGCCACAATATATTCATCCGGTAAGGCCAGATTCACTAACTGCTGGGCACGACTTTGTAAATCAGGATCACGTAAACGAATGATGGCATTGCCGTCTTCAATCACCTCATCAAAAAACTCAATGCCATCCGCACCAAGAGCAAATGTTGCACTGTCCTGGGCGCTCTGATCGACAATACCGCTGTCGTGGGATATCTGAATTGCCGGGTCCGGCGCATAGAAATTCGGGGCTGCATATATAGCACCCAGCATGATAATGAAAATAATGAGCAGGTTTTTCCAGAGCGGATATTTATTCAGCATAAGAATGTCCCTGCACTATTCATAGTCATGTTGTAGGTTGCGATAAAATTTTCGATTTGAATTCTGAAAACTGGCTTTAGTGATCTAAAAAGCTATCAAATCAAATAGACTTCAGTGTGCCTTTGGGCAGCACTGCGGCGACGGATGCTTTCTGCATCTTCACCTCTACATTTTCAGCGATTTCGACGACAACATAGTTATCATCTACCTTGCCAAGTTTGCCGAGCAAGCCGCCATTGGTCATCACTTCATCACCCTTGTTCAGGCTGGATAAAAGCTCTCTTTGCTCTTTGGCTCTTTTTGACTGTGGGCGCCAGATAAGAAAATAGAAGATCAGGGCAAAGCCACCAAAAAAGATAAGATTGAAAATGCCAGAGGGCTGACCACCCGCATCTGCCTGTGCGTAAGCTGAACTGATAAAGAAATCCATAAAATTCCCCGGGTTATATGCCGGGCGATCACACCCGGTGTTAATTGTTAAAACAGCAATTTGCTGTTCTATATTTAGTTGTCTGGATAAGGAGCTAACTTAACGTATAAATTTTTAGCGCTTATCAGGGACCTGTCATCTATTCACATTGCCCCGATCACACTGACTATCTGCACAAGGCTGGACCCTTGTATTTTTGACCTTTCGGCCACCCTTGCAATTTTTATCCGCTTAATCTGGCAAACCAGTATTTTGCCATAACTCACTGTATTTATTGTTAAATTTATTGCTTTTCTGCTTCCAAAATCTGCTGATCCTGCTGGAAGGATTTTGCAAAGTCGGCCAATGTACCCTGTTCTATTGCACTGCGCAAATCACGCATAAGTTTCTGGTAATAATGCAGGTTATGAATGGTATTTAACTGGGCACCAAGCATTTCCTTGCACTTGTCCATATGATGTAGATAAGACCGACTGAAGGTTTTACAAGTGTAACAGTCGCAATTTTCATCAATCGGGTTCAAATCATCCCGATAACGGCTGTTTCTCAACTTCAACAAACCTTTTGAAGTGAACAAATACGCATTGCGGGCATTACGGGTGGGCATGACACAATCGAACATATCAACCCCGTATTGCACTGCCTGCACCAGGTCCGCGGGCGTGCCAACCCCCATCAAATAGCGCGGTTTATCTGCAGGCATTTTCGGTAACAGGACGTCCAGTACTTCCCACATTTCTTCCTTGGGCTCGCCTACAGACATGCCACCAATGGCATAGCCATCAAAGCCGATATCGATCAGAGCCTGCAGCGATTCCAGCCTTAACGCCGGGTACATGCCACCCTGCACAATACCAAAGAGCGCTCCCGGCTTGTCCTGATGCGCATCCCTGCAGCGTTTTGCCCAACGCATGGATAACTCCATGGATTCGCGCGCCTCAAGCTCAGTTGCCGGATACGGGGTACATTCATCAAACACCATGATGATGTCAGAGCCCAGGGCATGCTGAACTTCAATGGCTTTTTCAGGACTTAAAAAGGCTTTGGCGCCATCAAGTGGCGATCTGAATTCAACACCCTGCTCCGAAATTTTGCGCAGATCGCCCAGACTGAATACCTGGAAGCCACCGGAATCTGTAAGGATCGGCTTATCCCAGGCCATGAAGTCATGTAAATCACCATGAGCATTGATGATATCAGTGCCCGGGCGCAGCATCAGATGGAAGGTGTTTCCTAACAGGATCTGGGCGCCACTGGCCGCTACCTGCTCTGGCATCATGCCTTTTACCGAGCCATAGGTCCCCACTGGCATAAAGGCTGGCGTGTCAACAGAGCCCCGGGCAAAGGTGAGTCGACCACGACGTGACAGGGCCTCAGTGTTCAGAAGTTCATATTTCATGGTTTGGAAGGCCCGAAGTCGTCACGGCATCAAGTCACAAGTGTCAACACTAAACAGGCTGAATACTCACCTTGTGACTTGAAACTTGAAACTTGAAACTTGAGACTTTGTTAAGGAAGAAGGGCCGCTACAGCACCCCGCTCTTCTGAAAGCTCTGCAGCCGATTTATCCATCAGGTCGCGACTGAAATCACTGACCTCAAGCCCCTGCACGATACTGTACTTGCCATCGGCACAAGTGACCGGAAAGGAATAAACCAGACCTCCTGCAATGCCATAACTGCCATCGGAAGGAATCGCCATGCTGACAATCTTGCCGTCAGTGCCCAGAGCCCAATCGCGCATATGCTCGATGGCGGCATTGGCGGCAGACGCGGCACTGGATAAGCCGCGCGCCTTGATGATGGCGGCGCCACGCTGTTGCACAGTTGGAATAAAGTCGCTAACCATCCAGTCCTGATCCACCAGTGAACTGGCATCTGCACCGGCAACCTGGCAGTGATGAATGTCCGGATACTGGGTAGAGGAATGGTTGCCCCAGATAATCATGCTTTCAACATCTGTGGTGTGTTTGCCGGTTTTACCTGCAAGCTGCGCCATGGCGCGGTTATGGTCAAGACGAGTCATTGCGGTGAACTGACCCGCATCCAGATCCGGGGCGTTGCGATAGGCAATCAGGGCATTGGTATTGGCCGGGTTGCCGACCACGATAACTTTTACATCACGGCTGGCATGATCATTTATAGCCTTGCCCTGCACGGAGAAAATGGCGGCATTGGCTTCCAGCAAATCTTTACGCTCCATGCCTGGACCACGAGGTCGGGCACCGACCAGCAGACAGTAATCGGCATCCTTGAATGCCACATTGGGATCGTCAGTCTGCACGATGCCATGCACCAGAGGGAAAGCGCAGTCTTCAATTTCCATGGAAACGCCCTTTAACGCTTCCAGGGCCGGGGTAATTTCAAGTAACTGCAGGATAACTGGCTGATCCTTGCCCAGCATTTCACCCGCAGCAATTCTGAACAGAAGCGAGTAACTGATTTGACCTGCTGCACCGGTGACAGCAACTCTGACGGGTGATTTCATGATGTATATTCCTGTAAAAATGGTAATGGAGTAATTTGAAGAATTTAAGGCGCGAGATTATAACAAGAAACAGATGCAAGATGCATGAGGCAAGATGCAAGCAACCCTGTTTACCCAAGTCAGGTTTAGCATTAAAAGGTAAGCCCCTTTTCTAACAGTCAAAACATCACCCCTTGCCTCTTGCCTCTTGTCTCTTGTCTCTTGTCTCTTGTCTCTCGTCTCTCACCTGCGCTTTTATTCCAATTTTCCTAAATTGAATACGACTGCCGCTTCTATAGTGCTATTATTGCCGTCGATTTAATTTCAGGAATTTCCATGCGTAAAACCAAGATTATTTGCACCCTGGGGCCCGCCACCAGCAATTATGAAAAACTTCAGGAGATGTATGATGCCGGCATGAATATTATTCGGCTTAATATGTCCCATGCCACCCATAAGTGGGTTGACCGAATGATTGAGCACATTGTCGAGCTCAACAAACACACCAGTTACCCGGTTGGCATCCTGCTCGATACCCAGGGACCGGAAATACGCACCAGTGTGCTGGAAAATGATCTGAACCTGAAACAGGGGGATGTAATATCCATCTCTGTGCGTGATGGCGTCGATGTGGAAGAATCCTCTTTTCGAATCAATTATGACGAGCTTATTGACGCGGTTAATGTGGGTGACAAAATCACCGTGGATAACGGCCTGATTAATCTCGAAGTGCTGGCCAAAAATGCGCCCATTATGCGCTGCAAGGTTATTGATGGCGGTGTTCTGGGCAGCAAGAAACACGTCAACCTGCCCGGTATTCGTGTCAACCTGCCCGCCATGACAGCCAAGGATAAAGAAGACATTCTCTTCGCCATGGAACGGGAAGTGGACTTTATCGCACTGTCATTTGTACGTGAAGCCAAGGACGTTCTTGAGTTAAGAGCTATAATGGAAAAGGCCAACCCTGAAAGGGCCGCCTCCATGAAAGTCATTGCCAAAATTGAAGATCAACAGGGCGTTAAAAACCTGGAAGAAATTATTCAGGTATCCGACGGCATCATGGTCGCCAGGGGTGACCTGGGGGTGGAAATCGATCTTGCAGAACTGCCTAATGTGCAGCGCCGTATTGTGCGTCTGTGTGCTGAACATGGCCGCAGGGTCATTGTTGCCACCCATTTACTCGAATCCATGATTGAAAACCCCATCCCGACCAGGGCAGAGGTCACAGACGTCGCCAACGCGGTCTTTGAAGAAGCCGATGCCATCATGCTGTCCGGTGAAACCACCGTCGGCAAGCATCCGGTTCGTTGCGTGAAGTACATGAACGATATCGCTCTGGCGTCTGAACGCAAACGCGGTCTGCGTTTTACAGACCAGCTCATTAAGAATAGTGATAAGGAACATCTTGCTGCCAATGCTGCAGAGCTGGCCGATGACATGCGCGTCAAGGGCATCGTGGTGGTTACCCGCCACGGCACCATGGCCAATTATGTCACCAATGCGCACCCGGGAACGCCTATTTATGCCTTTACCAATGTCGGTGTGACACGCCGCATGATGACACTGAACCGTAATCTGTTCCCATTCAAAATCGAGTTCAGTAAAGACCCGGAAGAAACTCTGAGTCGCGCTTTTGCCGAATTAAAAGCAAAATCGGAATTTAAAAGTGGCGATACCGTCGTGGTTATCTCGGATCTGCTGATTGATGAGGACAGTGTTGGTATTCAGGTACGCTATATTCCCTGAATAATCAGGGAGTAAGGCTCAGGCAATAAACATGGCATCGCCATAACTGAAGAACCGGTATTTTTCCTTAAGAGCTTCTTTGTAAGCCGCAAGTATCTCTTCAGTTCCGGCCATTGCTGAGACCAGCATAATCAGTGTCGACTCTGGCAGGTGAAAATTGGTGACCAGAGCGTCTACCGCATTAAACCTGTATCCGGGATAGATAAATATTCGGGTGTCGCCTACATAAGGTTCAATGTTGCCGGACTGAGCCGCTGTTTCCAGACAGCGAACAGACGTAGTGCCAACAGCGATGACGCGCCCGCCTCTTTCTTTACACATCCGAACCTGCTCACAGACTTCCTCGCTGACTTCCAGATATTCCGCATGCATTTTATGCTCTTCAATAGTCTCTGACCTTACCGGCTGAAAAGTCCCCGTGCCTACATGCAAGGTTACCATAGCGGTATGTACGCCTTTGTCCCTGATGGCCTGCAATAAGCCTTCATCAAAATGCAGCCCCGCAGTAGGCGCTGCAACGGCCCCTTTTTTCTCACCATAAACTGTCTGATAACGCTCCCGGTCCGCCAGCTCATCCTCACGCTTGATATAGGGTGGCAGAGGCATATGCCCGGCTTTTTCGGAAAGCGACATCACAGATTCTGAAAAACGTAGACTAAAGAACCCTTCCTCACGATCGACAACCAGTGCAGTGACTTCTCCATCATCAGTCTCAAAAATAATACTGCTGCCTGGTTTGGGCGATTTGCTGGCCTTAATTTGCGCCACCGCTGAATGGTCATCCGTCACTCTTTCCAGAAGAATTTCTACCCGACCACCGCTTTGCTTTTTGCCAAACAAACGCGCAGGAATAACCCGGGTATTATTAAATACCATCAGGTCTTCAGGCCTAATGAGATCAAGAAGATCAGGAAACTGACGATGGGTGATCTCGCCATTTGCCCTGTTCAGGCATAACAGACGACTGTCTGTTCGCTTCGCAGGGGGATAAAGGGCGATTAATTCTTCAGGGAGGTCGAAATGAAAATCACTAAGCTTCATGTACAGTAACGATCGGCTGCAAAAGGCCGCAAGGATAATGTAAAAACTCGATAAATCATAGGCATCGCTTGCCAGAGGTTGCTATAATGCGCGCCTGTCTGCAGCATGCAAACGAACCCTCTTAAATGTGCCGGAGTGGTGAAATTGGTAGACACGCCGGATTCAAAATCCGGTGCGGTAAAACGCGTGCCGGTTCAAGTCCGGCCTCCGGTACCAGCTTATATTTTCAACACCTTTCATAACCCCTCAGCAGCATTCTTATATGCTTGTTTTAATTAGGTTTTTACTACATTTATTTTCAGAAGCATTCATTGCTTATCACAGGCCAGCACGCTAGCTATTACTTTTACTATTACTTTATCTATTACTTTCTTGCTATGATGGGCTCAAGTCCGGAAGAGACAACTCGTCATGCCTAAGAACAAACTCACCATTCACGACATAGCTAATCTAAAGCCTGCGGCCTATGACCAAACACTTTCTGATGGCGACTGTCTGTATGTTTGTTTGGATAAACATAGTGATGTTAAGTACTTCAGAATGCTCTACTCATCTCCCACTATACACAGACAGCGCAAGATGCGGCTGGGCAAGTTTCCCGCTATGTCTTTAGCCCAAGCTCGAATTAAACGGGACGAGGCAGCTTCGCTAATAGCACAAAGTATCGACCCTGCTGACTACAAAAAGCAGATAAAGCAGGAGCAGCTGGAAGCTAAAGGCAATACATTCAAAGCTATCGCTGAGGAATGGCTAGATAAGCAAGCCACACTGAATTGGCAGTCAACTCTTGATAAGAAAAGGATGCTTGTTGAAAAACACTTGCTGCCCTTTATTGGCAGGGCTCCCGTGTCAGAGATAACGATGCAGCAAGCTGTAAAGGTCTTGCAGCCAATAGCAGACGACCAGCACTGGGAGACATTGGATAAAACCTGTAGATACTTTAAGAACATCATGGAACGTGCTATCGACCAGCAACTTGCACGAGACATTAATTGGAGCAGGTTAAGAAAGCAGTTTGGCCGCGGTGTTTCTAAGAAACGTCCGCACGTAAAAGTCAGCGGCAAAGCCTATGAGTCCGGAACAAAGAGACTGAAAGACATCATTTCAGAAGTCCTGAGCTATAACATGCAGCCTATTACTGCCATGGCTCTAATGACCAGTATGTACACCACACTGAGAATAGGGGCAGTAGTACAAGTAGAGTGGTCTGATATTGACTTAGATGAGAATGCCTGGTCTGTAGACCCACGAAAAGATAAGTTTGCTTACAAGAAACTGATGACAGAAGAAGATATCGAGGAAAAGACGATAACTTTTCCTATACCGAAGCAAGTCCTCCAGTTACTTCGCTTAATGGAAAGCGTGAACATGAGACACAAAGGCAATGATTTTATCTTTCATGGAATCGGTAAAAGCGGACACCTGACTACTGTGGCGATTAGTAATATCTTTCGAGAAGCAGGTTTTAGCAAAGAGCAGAGTGTTCATGGCTTCAGGCATATTGGAAGTACGTTACTGAATGAGCAGTTTAGGGAAGATGGTAGCAAGGTATTTGATAAAGACGTCATCGAAGCTGCTCTACAGCACTCCGGAAGTGGGTCAGACAAGGATAAGATTAGAGCGGTTTACAACGAAGCAGAATACTGGAAACCAAGAGAGTTATGTCTTCAGTTCTGGGCAGACTACGTGCAGGACATCATTGGCGCAACGCCACAAGAAGTATGGGACAAAAAGTGTGAAGCGTGAGCTCGAACGTCATGAAAAAGAATAACAAGCCAGATATCCCGCACAACCTTAGTGCCCCAGAGCAACTTAGAGAGTTTCGCGAGAAGAATCCTCTTATTTATTCATTAGAAGCAAAAAAAGACGGAAGTTTCGCCAATACCAGCATAGTAAACAGCATAGCAGATGAACTTGAATCATATATAAACGAAGCGCCAAGGCGCGGAGAAGATAAAGAAATATTTGAATTAGTCCAGCAAGATGCGATGTTCCTGCGACAAATCATTGAGCAGATAAGACAGGCCAGAGCAGATGGTAAATTAGAAAGACTGGAAAATCTTTGCTATGACTTAGCGATTAATTACCAGAATTCTTTGCTCAACCAAGATAGCTCTGAGGCCTTGCTGTCAGAATACTCGCGTAAAGAAAGTACCAGCGTGGGACTAGAGAAGTCTCTGAAAAAAAGAACCACTGGAAAAAAGGACAAGCAAAATGAATTGACTCGCTTAATTAATAAGGAGTTAGGCAAAGACCCAAAGATATCTAACAAAGAACTACTTAGAAAGGCTGAGACTGGTGGCTACGGTGGCAATTACACAGAATCTAGCCTTACAAAACTTATAAAAGACATCGCTGCAAAAGAGAGGAGGAAGATTAGGGACAAAAATTAGGGAAGTTTGGCGCCATGTTCCGATGTAACTTTCCCGCCAAGCAATTTTTTGGTACAAAATAGTGACTCCTTAAATTTCATGCCAGCACTAGCAGGCGCATAGATAAGCAGGAGTCATCAATGAAAAACACATTCCCCCTGTCAGACCTACTGACATACCAAGAAACGGCTGCCTTCCTCAACACTAGCGAGTCTAGTATCAGAAGACTAATACAACATGACCCTACCTTCCCCATTCCTATAAGGTTCGGCTCAAGGCTGGTACGGCATAGCAGAGCAAGGCTTGAGGAGTGGCTACAAAGCAAGAGTGAATGTGCTTAAGAAGGTTCTGCCACAAGTGCTGATTAATATAGCTTTTAATAAAACGAATCTTACTGCGATAAATCTTAAATTATTGTTTTTATTGATGCTTATTATCAGCCACCAAAGAACACACACTACCCTTTATAACAAAAACTATTAGTGTATTTGCACAGGTAGTTAGTAACTCTAGGAATTGAAATATGAAAAAAACATTCAGTCGCAGCCCCAGACAAAAAGCCATTGATGCCAAGTGTAAGGACTGTGGTTACGACCCTTACGATAAAGGAACATGGCGTTATCAGATAGAAATATGTCCTTGTACTGATTGCCCCTTATATGAATTTAGACCTGTCACGATGAAGAACTATGATAAAGGAGATGTGGATTGTTAATAATCTTATTGTCTTTAGTAACGGTACTGTCTATGACTAACTTTAGCGACTATAAAGTAGTAGTAGCAGAGAAGAAGAATTCCATATGTTAACCACATCTCCTCTAGCCCACTGTTCATCAGTGTTTAAGCCGACTCCTGAGTTACTGACACAGCTAGACCATTACATCCTAAAGAAGAAAGTTCCAGCAGACATATACGAATGCCATAGGTTTCTGACACCCCTAACCCTTATCGATGATTCTTGTCTGCGCTCTGCATTGGATAACGTCCTAGCCGAACTCCATGGGCTGTTTAAATGGCCAAGCCAGACTAAGTATAGGGAGGCACTAGAGCAGATGCTGGAGTTTGTAGTACTGAACCTTGCTCTGGGTGCTTTAACCAATAAGTGGACACTAATTGATAAGAACAAAAGTCATTACAGCAAAGGCTCTTCGCCATACACCACAGAGTTTAGCTACAGCGCTTTGATGAAAGTCATAGATACTCTAAAGCAGGCTGAACTGATACGGCTTTTCAAAGGAGGTAAGTACGTCAAAGGTTCTATGCTGACCCGAATCTATCCGGTCAAAGCCTTAGAACAACAGCTGTACCCCTTTGGCTTAGCCGTCCGGCAGTCACTTAGGCCACCCTATCTCACTATCAATGAGCCAGAGACAGGCTGGGACATTGTTCCCAAAGTAGATGACAGTCACCCAGATAAGCAGAAGATGTATGCCATCAATAAGGCGTTTGATGCCCATCTGTGGGCCTGTAAGGGTCCTGTTGTGTTGAAGTACAAACACAATGTCTTTACTGGGGGCAGAGTCTATACGCCATTTCAGACACTGTTGGCCAATACTGTACCGTTAAGAATGCACACCTTGATAGATGGCGAGCCAATCGCAGAGGTGGACTTTAACGCCAGTCATCTCAGGATGGGATTGGCACTCTTTGGTGGTGAAGATGCTGGTGATGACCCTTATCGTAAAATTGCTGATTATGCACAAACTACGAGAGATAAAGTTAAGGGGTACATTACCATTGCTTTAAGCTGTACTAGTGCTAAATCTGCTGCTGAGGCGCTGAAAAACAAAGGTTATGGGG
>JAHEHN010000116.1 GCA_024644515.1 Gammaproteobacteria bacterium | reverse complement strand
ATTCGATGGCCACATGCACCATCCAGTTATCGCCAGGCTGAGCCAGAATGGTGACGGCACTGCCGGCAAGTCGGCCGCCGTCATAAACGGGACGCATATAAGGTTTCATCAGGCCAACACGACCCTGGGCTTCATGGACAGTGGCAACGCCCATTGATCCTAACTCGTCAATAACAGATTGATCGGCGCGGGGGATATTACGAACAGCTACGGGTTTATGCATCGAAAGTTCCTGCTGATAAAAATGGAGGCTCATTATATGAACTGAACGGGTTATGCTCAAATCTCATTTGCCTGTAATTAAGCCCTGTCTATTTCAATAATCGGCTTAAGAGCAATGGCTTGCTGCTGGCGCAGGAGTTTCAATCTGGCAGATAAAACCAGATAATGCGTTTATTGTTTTTGAAATCAGGTGGATTAAATGCAAAACGCCATACCCTGTATGTTATTCCGTGGTGGCACCTCCAAAGGGACTTATTATCTGGACCGTGACCTGCCCGTTGACCCCGCTGCCCGTGAGCAGGCTCTGTTGCGTATTATGGGCTCGCCGGACAGCCGCCAGATTGATGGGGTGGGCGGCGCGCATCCATTGACCAGTAAAGTGGCCATAGTGAAGAAATCAGAGCGGGAAGGAATCGATGTGGATTACTTATTCGTTCAGGTGGTGGTAGATGAAGCGCGTACCTCAACTGCGCAGAATTGCGGCAATATCCTTGCAGGCGTCGGCCCCTTTGCCATTGAAGCCGGGTTGGTAGAAGCACGGGACGGGGAAACGCTGGTGTCTGTTTACATGGAAAATACCGATAGTATTGCCAGACAGCGTATTCAGACGCCAGGCAAGCAGGTCAAATACGATGGCGATGCGGCTATCGATGGCGTACCGGGAACCCATGCCCCCATCATGATTGAGTTTGTTGGTGTGGCAGGTTCCAGTTGTGGAGAATTGTTTCCCACCGGTAATCCGGTGGATGAAATCGATGGCATTCCGGTGACCATGGTGGACAACGGCATGCCGGTGGTTATGATTGCAGCTGAGTCGCTTGGGTTGAAGGGCGATGAGGATATCAGTGAACTGGAAAATAATCAGGCTTTAAAGGACCAGGTAGAAATTATTCGTTTGAAAGTAGGGCCACTGATGAACCTGGGTGATGTAAAAGACAAAACAGTGCCAAAAATGACGATCGTGTCAGCGCCTAAAAATGGCGGACTTATTAATACCCGCAGTTTTATTCCTCATCGAGTGCATGATGCCGTCGGTGTGCTGGCTGCTGCCAGTGTGGCAGTAGGGGTCACCACAGTGGGCGCGGTAGGCCATGATATTGCTGTCATTCCCGAGGGAGAGAAAAAACTTTGTTATGTGGAGCACCCCACTGGCGCACTAGCAGTGGAAGTTGAGCTAAGCGATGATCCGAAAGAGCTGGCGCCCAAAAGCACTGCAATTATGCGTACGGCCAGATTACTGATGTCTGGCAAAGCTTATTATATTGCTGAATAAAGACACTCAATTTAGCATAAAAAAAGCCCCGGCAATTAATAAGTCGGGGCTTTTTTTTGGTTTTTCACAAGCAACTGTAATGACAATCGATTACATGGGGGGAGTTGCTTCTTCCTTGCCCATGTTTAATTTAGCAAGCTTGCTGGGTGCTGTTTCCTGCAGAAACAAGGCAACAACAAAGCCAAGTGCCAGGCCGCAGCAGGCAAAGTAGATCGCTGCTCGAAGGCCATAATCTGTGGCCAGACCACCGGCAATAATGGGGCTTATGCCACCACCGATAAACTCACCGGCGAAAATCACAAAGCCAGCCATGGAGGCGAGCATGCCTGGAGGGGCTGCTTCAGCCGCCACCGGGCCAGCCAGAATTGCCAGCGCGGCAAAGTTAAACAGGGAAGAGAAGAACAGGAGAATCCATAACACAGTGGTATTCTCGGGTCCCGCCTGGGAAAAGGTAAAGAGGAAAACCGCTGCCAGAATATAGGAGATCAGCGTCGTTGTTTTGCGACCAAACACATCTGACAATGCAGGCATGGCAAACTGGCCAATAGCCCCTCCCACGCCAACTGCTGTAAATACATTGGCCGCAGCAAAAGATTCCAGCCCCAGACCGCCAGCCACTTCGGGGGCGGTGAGATAAGCAAATAAAAGCGCGGCAATGACGAATATGCCACCCATGGCGCAGATCAGCGTCAACGGTGCCACTTTGGCATTGCGATGACCAAACATGCCAAACACTGATTTAATTGACATTTCAGGGGCTGGTTCGCCACCGGGTTTGTTGGCCATTTGTTTCAGTGGCTCACGGATGACAAACCACATGATAATCGCAATGATTACCCCGGGTATTGCCACCAGCATGAACACCACATGCCACTCGTAAACCGCCAGAAGTCGGGAGGCGATAAAGGGGGCAAGCGCCAAGCCGAAGAGTGAGATCATGCATTGAAAGATGCCGTTATTCAGTCCGATACGTGAAGGTTTTGAGGCTTCCACCGCCACGGCAACACCGGTGGAGGCAACAGGGCCTTCAGCCAAACCCATGATAACGCGGACGATGACCAGCATCATAATGGAAGTTGCGAGACCGCTGAACGCAGACATCAACGAGAAGATAAGAATGGCGGGGACCAGTACGGCACGACGTCCGAGTTTATCCGCCATATATCCCATGACAAATGCTGAAATACCCCAGGCCATGCCCAGGTAACCAGCCAGTGTGCCACCATCTTGCGGTGTCAGCCCAAGATCTGCTCCCATGGTGGAGTTCGGATCCTGCAGAATCAGGGGAAGGATGAAACGATCAAGGCCCACCAGCCCAAAGGTCAGGCTGAGCAATAAAATTATTTTCCATTCATAACTGGAATCCCAGCTACCAGAATTATTTTGCGACATAGAAAACTCCCCTTTAAATGTTTTATTAGAGTTGAAAATTATTATTTTTATACAGGTTGGGCACTGTTATACAGTGTGGTAGTAAATCATAGAATTCTTTGAAAGGCACTTAAATATTGGCCTGAAAGCAATACTTGAAGGGTATCTGGAATTCCCGGTTTTTCCAGACAGGTGAGAGAGATAATTTGATCTATGCCGTGAGAAATTATTTTTTTCTGCCCGGCATGACTTCAACCTGTTTATAATTTAACCAGACGCATTGTTCTGATTTGAGCAGTTCTGGATGAAAATATGGTCTTCTCCAATCGCAAAATCCGATAGTTCTCGCCAATACTCAAGCGCCTGGATAGAAAATAATAAGCTTTAAGTATGAGTCTTAACACATTGTAATATATAGATAAAATATATTAAAATGATTGGCCGCTAGAATTAGTGATGTGGGTCAAAAATTTGAAAATTATTCTTCTACTTGTATAAGAAAAGTCTTTAACTTGCTGTATTTAAATCAAAAATTGAATACACTAGCAAACTAATTTATATCTCTTCTCCATATACTGCGTTACAGGTATGTGAGTAAGCCTCATTTATAGATTCTACTAAAGCTTCCAAATATCTTTCAGCAAGTATAATCAGCTTGCTGTCAGGAGGAAAAGTAATGGTCAGATCTGATTGGCAAACCAGTATTAAATCAATATCAGTATTGCTGTTTTTTTTCCTGTCCAGGTATTGATGCCCAGGCACAGGATGATGAGGCAATTGGCCGCATTGTGCAGGCCAGAGGTACTGTGGAAGCTATCTCTGCGCTGGGTGAGACAAGGCAGTTGAGCAGGCGCTCGGAAATCTTCGAACAAGACACGATTTTGACCGGACCTGCCGGTTTCGTCCAGATCCGTATGGTGGACTCAGCCATTATTGCCCTCAAGGCAAATTCCGAATTTGTTTTCAATGAGTACAGCTTTGATGGTGAAGGAGGAGCAGCAGATCGGGCTATTATGGGATTGGTTCGAGGTGGTTTCAGAACTATTGATGGCCTGATCAACAGTGAGGAGGAGTATCGAGTCGACACATAATTTGCGTCAATTGGTGTCAGGGGAACTACCCATGAGGCGGTTATTGATGAATTGGCCGATGCATTGTTTACCGCTGTTTATGATGGCGGTACATCAGTCACTAACAATGATGGCACTCTTGAATTGGGGCTGGGAGCGGTTTTTGACTTTAGCAGAACCAATAGAGGACAGGCTCCGAGAGGCTTGCTCACAATTCCTGTTCAAATTGGGAACATTGCAATTAACGCTGGCGCTGATCTGGAAGACGAAAGCACTGATGACAATGCCGAAGATAATCAGGTAGCCAGTTCTGCAGGCGGCAACGGCGATGGCGAAGATTCGGCACAGGAAAACACGAATGATACTCAAACAGTAGCAGGTAACGAGGGTCAAGGTAACAGTACTGCTAATAATGTTGTCGCCAATACCGATAATAATTCAGATTCGAGTGCGATCCTGGCAAGGTTGAGTGAAGCTGCTGCAACAAACCCAACGTTGTCAAATAATCTTGTTAGTAATCAGACAGTAGCTTCCCGCTATCCCTTATACCGAACCAGAACCACAGGCATTGCAGGTGATACAGACCCAGATGAGCCCACTGCAATCGATACTGGCAATGCTGTAATAATTAATATTATTGCCGAAAGTTCAGGTGAGAATATCAATCCTGTTCGTGCCGTTGCAGGCTTGAACAGTGCCAATACGAACAATGCCGGTGGCAATAGCAGTAATGGCTCAGATGATGCCCCGGGAAATTCCGGTAACAGCAACGCCGGTGGCAATAGCAGTAATGGCTCAGATGATGCCCCGGGAAATTCCGGTAACAGCAATGCC
>JAHEHN010000026.1:8760-24869 GCA_024644515.1 Gammaproteobacteria bacterium | reverse complement strand
TCACGAGATAACCGGGATACTTTTTTATATCGACGGCCACTTTATTCAGTGTATAGAAGGAAGTGTGGCAGATGTTGAGCAATTACTTTCGAATATCATCCATGATGCCAGAAATATCAATCTGGTAGTTCTGAGCGATATGATGTTGGCAGAAAGGGCCTTTCCGACCTGGTGGATGGAATTCAGGAGGATGTCCACTGCTGAATTGATGCAGCAAAAAGGATTTATTGAAATAAGCAGTACAGAAACTCTGGACAACATTCTGGATCGGCATAAGGAGATGTTATAATGGATGAGAGATTATTATCACGCCTTGTAAATAAACACAGGGCTCATGGAAAAACCGCCATCTCTTGCCCCATAAGACTCTTTAATAAAGGAAAAAGACCCCTGGTACATGAATAGATTCTTTTATGTTACTGGAAAGGATCAAACAAATTAGTTATCGGATTTTCAATAATCAAGAGCCAAACCCTTGATTATTCGATTAAGTATCAGGTAACTCACAGTGGCAAGAATGTCAGTGATCAATAACTTTGACCCTCGATTCAACTTGTTTCAATAATCACCAGGCAGTGGGCCTGTTAAAGAAAGGCGCCAGTACACGATAGAACCAGTTGTTCATGACAATCGGTGCATCAAGTGATGCCAGGCACAAGCAGTCCTCATCCTGGGATGCTACCGGTGTGTGTGATTCGCCACTGGTGCGCACAATATAATCACCAACGTGGTAATGATCTTCCTGATCAGAAAAGCTGCCTTTCAGCACCACCGTGATTTCATCACCACCGTGATGATGCTTGGGAACATTGCCGCCTGCCTTGATATGGAAAAGAGTAGTTTCCCTGCTCTGCTCACCCAGCGGGATGTTAGAAAAACGAAAGGACTTACCGATATTACGCCACTTCAGGCTGTTAATATTACCGCGGGTAAGTTTCTCAATGGCCTGGGGAAGTTCTTGCGCTGACTTGGGGGAGTTAGTGGTCGTTTTAGTAGCTTTAGTCGTGTCCGGGGTAGTAGCGGATTCTTGCTGAGGATGAGTTTGCCGAGCTGCTGAGGTTTCCTGCTTTTGTAAGTTTTGCCAAAGCCGGTCGAAACTATCATCGCTTACAGCTTCAGGTTCCTGGGTCAGGAAAAACTCTGCGCCCAGCTGTGTCAGCTCGCGGATTTTGGCGCGGCAGCCAGAGCAATAATGAAGATGTGCTGCTACACACAGGGCCTGGGATTCAGGCAGGCTTCCTGCAGCATAATCGGTGAGAAACCTTGTGTCGGGATGATATTTAACCATGATATTTTTCTAAATCTTTCCTGTATTTCGTCAGTGATCTTTAGTGATCAGCAGTCGTTAAAATTTTGATGAAAGTAACTCTCTGTCTTTTCTCCGACTTTCGTTTTGCCTGTCAACGCGAGTTCTACGCTGGCTCTCTCTTTTTCGATCAATTTAATTTGTTAAATTCTCTAGTTTATTAATATTAACAACAGGTTACCTATCAACCGACAGGCTCAATTTGTTCAGTGCCAGCCTCACCCGCGATTTCACAGTGCCCAATGGCATCTGCAATTCTTTCGCAATCTCGGAATGGGATTTATCTTCCAGATAAACTTTCTTGAGAATGAAAGACTGCTCTTCCGGCAGAGCTTTCATGGCTTCATGCAGCGCTTCGCTATTACGTTGTTTAACCAGCTGATTAAAAATATCTTCGTCTTCGTTTTCTATCCAGATATCGTGAACATCAAAACCATCGTCCTGCTGATCATTGCCGGGTATAGAAGTCGCCTTGTTAACAAAGTGGCGGGCATTCTTACGTAACAAATCAATACGGGTGTTTCTGGCAATGGTGAATATCCAGGTGCTGGCGCTTGCTTTTTCAGGGTTGAAGGAGGGGGCTTTTTGCCATACCTTGACCATAGTTTCCTGAACCAGTTCCTCAGACATGTTGACGCCTTTGTCTGCGCCGGCCTGTTTATTGGCAAAAGCCTTAATCAGAGGGGAAAATTTAACGAATAGCTGCTCGAATGCAGCACGGTCATGTTCTGCCACTTTCAGCAACAAATTCGACCATTTGACGGTTGCTTCATTCACAACGCGCTTACTCTTCTGGCCAAAATTTTGATGACTTGCTGCAGACAAGGGTTTACTCCGCCGACTTCGGGATGACTGTATTTTATGTTCATGTTTAGGTGTTATTTTACCTTTTACGGCGATGCGTTGTGTGTGGATCAATAAAATTACGGGAAAATTTCGTATCTGATCCGAAATATTTTTCCCTGCGTATAATTTCTAAATCTGAGTATAACTGCCTAATCTGTAAAGAAAAATATGAATAACACACCAGATACTAAAGCTCAGCAATTGCTGATGAAACTGATGAACTTTTATGAAAAGTTCTCAGCTGAAAATATGTCCAAACTGGATGAATTCTATACTCAGGATATTGAGTTTGTTGATCCCGTCCATAAAGTGGACGGCATTCTGTCACTCAAGCATTATATGAAAAAAATGGCGGTCAACCTCAGCCATTACAAGATCCGCTATCTGGAAGTCCTTACCGGCGAAAATAGTGCCTACCTGACCTGGGAAATGGATTTTGCCCACAAAAAAATCTCAGGCGGTAAAATTATCACCGTACGTGGCATGTCCCATCTCAAATTCACCAATCGTATTTATTATCATGAAGACTGTTACGATCTGGGTGCCTTGCTCTATGAACACCTGCCAGTTATTGGCGGGATCACACGAAGCCTGAAAGGGCGCATGGCTGCTCAGAACAACTAGTTTGAGTATAAGTACCCGCTGATCAAGAATAATAATAATGCAACAATCTACTAGCACTAGTAAAACCAAAACAATCTGGGTCACAGGCGCCAGTTCCGGTATCGGCCGTGCTCTGGCCGAGAAACTTGCGCTACAGGGACACCGGGTTTACATCAGCGGGCGTACCTCTCAAACACTTGACGATATCGTACAGCAATTTGACTCAACTTATGGCAGTAAAGCCACTATTAATAGTGGCAGCCAGTTAATAGCACTGCCCTGTGATGTTACCGATGATGCCGCCATGGTCAATGTGCTGCAGCAAGCCGGTGTTCAAGATCTCGATACTATTATTCTGAGCGCCGGAACCTGCGAGTACATTGATTTACCGAATCTGGATATCAATATGATCCGGCGGGTTAATGAGACCAACTATTTTGGTGTGGTCAACGCCTGTATTGCGGCTCTGCCAATGCTGGAAATTACCGCTGTAGCGGCTAAAAACGCATCCCGTGAGCGCCCCCATATCATTGGTATTGGCAGCATGAGTAGTTATCTGGGGTTTCCAAGAGCAGAGGCCTATGGGTCTTCTAAAGCGGCTATGAGCTATTTCCTGGAATCATTGCGCAGTGATCTGGGCGATCGCATGGATGTCACTGTGGTCTATCCCGGCTTTGTGAAAACACCGATGACAGACCGTAATGATTTTCCCATGCCGTTCCTGGTTGAGGTTGATGATGCAGCTGATATTATTCTCAGAAAAGCAGTCCGGCGCCCCCTCACAATTGCCTTTCCGGCGCGGCTGAATCTGCTATTGAAATCCATGACACTTTTACCGCGCCTGTGGTATTCAGGAATCAGTAAACGTTTGCGAAGGTCCGGAGCAGGCTCATGAAAATTGCAATTATTGGTAGTGGTATCTCCGGATTAACTGCAGCCCATACGCTGGCAGACGACCATGAGATTACCCTGTTCGAAGCCGGCAACAAACTTGGTGGGCATACGGCAACTATTGATGTCACCCACAAGGGCAGGGACTATGCTATAGATACCGGCTTTATTGTCTTTAATGACTGGACCTATCCCGAATTTATCAAGCTGATGGGTGAGCTGGGGGTTGAGAGTCAGCCCACACAAATGAGCTTCGCGGTCAGTGATCGAGTCACAGGAATAGAATATGCCGGTTCAAGTCTGAATACGCTGTTTGCCCAGCGCCGTAACCTGGTTTCGCCGCGTTTCCTCAGCATGACCAAAGATATCCTGCGCTTTAATGGCCAGGTTGAAAAACATCTACAGGAAGACCCGGATTGCAAGGTCATGTCTCTGGGGGATTATCTGGATAAGTACCGTTATTCCCAACCTTTTCGCCACCTCTACCTGGTGCCTATGGGCGCGGCAATCTGGTCATCCAATACCGAAATGATGCTGAGTTTTCCACTGCAGTTTTTCGTTCGCTTCTTCCGCAATCATGGCCTTTTGAATATCAAGAATCGCCCCCAGTGGCGTGTGATCAAGGGTGGATCCAGAAGTTATATTGCGCCTCTGTCAGAAAAATTTAAAAATAATATCGAACTGGGTAACCCGGTAAAACAGGTAACCCGCTTCCAGGATAATGATGGGTCGCCTGTGGTACGTGTGGAAAGTGAACGCTTTACTGCTGAATACGATCAGGTAATCTTTGCCTGTCACAGCGATCAGGCTCTGGCCATGCTGGCGGATGCTGATGGTAATGAGCAATCCATCCTCTCTGCGATACCCTATACTAAAAATGAGGTAGTGCTGCATACTGACATCAGCTTGCTGCCTGAAAACCGGCGTTGCTGGTCGAGCTGGAATGTGGCTTTAACCGGTAAGTATCACCATATTGAGCGGCCCACACTGACCTATGATATGAATACTCTTCAGTCCATCCAGTCCGACGAAACTTTCTGTGTCACCCTGAATCAGAGCGGGGATATTGATCCCTCAAAGATCCTTGGTGAATTTGAATATGATCACCCGGTTTTCTCGGAAGCCGGTGTCAAGGCGCAAGATCGATGGCAGGAAATCAATGGTGTGAAAAGCACCTGGTTTTGTGGTGCCTACTGGCGTAATGGTTTCCATGAAGACGGGGTATGGAGTGCACTGCGCGTTGCGCGTCAGCTGAACAGTAATCAGGATCAGTCTACCCCGGCCCCGGCATTGGCAGAGGCAGTATAGAAAAGGCGCCTGGCCAAAAAAAACTATGCATGAAAGCAAATTCAAAAGCGGCATTTATGAAGGTATGGTTACTCATTGCCGCTTTGCGCCCAGGCTGCATCGTTTTCGCTATAAAGTATTCATTATGTATCTGGATCTGGACGAACTGGACGAGGTCTTTTCCGGTAACATTTTTTGGTCAGTCAACAAGGCTAATCTGGCCAGTTTCCATCGCGAAGATTATCTGGGTGATCCAGCCATGCCTTTAAAAGACGCGGTAAAAATGCGTGTCTGTGAAGAAACCGGTGAAATACCCGATGGCCCGGTAAGGGTGTTGAGCAACCTGCGCTATTTCGGCTTTATCATCAATCCTATAACCTGTTATTACTGTTTTGATGCCGGGGAACACCTCAAATATATTGTAGCGGAAGTGACCAATACACCATGGGGCGAACGCCACAGTTATGTTATCAGGGCAGCACAGGAGAATGGCAAAACCCGGGCCTCGTTTGGCAAGGACCACCATGTTTCACCGTTCCTGCCGATGGCAATGGATTATCGATGGCGCAGTACAGTGCCGGGAGAAAATCTTGGGATTTATATGGAGAACCATAGCTGCGGCGTGCCGGATCAGGCCATGGTAAGGCCAGTAAAAGCATCAGTTATAAAACAGCATGCAATAAATGATGCTGAAGGTGGGCAGCAGACAAAAAGCCAACGTATGTTTAATGCTGCCATGCATCTGAAATACCGGGCAATTACTCCCGGAGCTTTGAATATGATACTGGCGAAGTATCCCTTTATGACCTTGCAGGTAGCCTGGGGAATTTACTGGCAGGCATTAAAACTGTGGTGGAAAAACATACCATTCCATCCGCACCCGAAAAAGCAGGCCGGCAAGCATATTAATACTGAAGCAATGATTACTCCCGTTGTTAATTCAGGGCTTAATTCAGGAGCTGATTCAGGAGCTAATCCATTAGTCAGTAACGCAATGAACAATTGTAAAAAGTGAGGAACCGGTAGTGAGAATTACAGCTGTAGATCAAAACAAGTCAGGGGCCAAGAGTCTTTTTAACATGACAGAGCTTTCCCGCAAGGCGGTGTATGCCATCCTGGAAAGATTAACTGTCGGTTCACTGGTACTGGAAGAGAATGGACAGATCAGACATTTTGGCGACCAACAGGACAAGACTGTCACTGCCAGTATTCAGGTCAAGGACCCGGCGGCATTTATGGCGGTCCTGAAAGACGGTTCCACAGGAGCCGGTGAGGCTTACATGCTGGGCCAATGGGATACTCCCGATCTGCTTGAAGTGATCCGTCTGTTTGTACTCAATATGCACACCTTGCAGGAAATGGGCAATAAACAACCGTTATGGCGAAAGCTGGCGAGCAAGATGTATCATGCCTTCAGGGCTAACTCAATTACCGGTTCCAAGCGTAATATTTCTGCCCATTACGACCTGAGCAATGAGTTCTTCTCCCTGTTTCTTGATCCCACCATGGCGTACTCGTCGGGCATCTTCAAAAACGAAAGCGACACCTTGCATGATGCCTCTCTCAACAAGTTTCAGCACATTTGTGAGCGTCTGCAATTACAACCAGAAGATCATTTGCTAGAAATCGGCACTGGCTGGGGTGGTCTGGCTATTCATGCGGCAAAACATTTTGGTTGTCGGGTAACCACAACAACTATTTCCCATGAACAGTATATGCATGCCTGTGACTGGGTTAAGCAGGAAGGTCTGGAAGACAAAATTACCTTGTTGGAAAAGGATTACCGTGAGCTGGACGGCAACGCCCAACTTTACGACAAGCTGGTATCGGTGGAAATGATCGAAGCGGTGGGTGCGAAATACTATGATGAATATTTTCAGACCTGTAGCAGCCTGGTGAAACCTCATGGGCTGATGCTGATTCAGGCAATCACTATCTCCGATCAGCGTTTCGAGCAGTCTGTTAAAAGTATCGACTTTATAAAACGTTATATTTTCCCTGGCGGGCAATTGCCCTCCAATGCAGTCATCGCCGACAAAATTGCCACCCAGACTGATTTACAGCTCATTGGCCTGGAAGATATTACCCATGATTATGCCAAGACACTGGCAGCATGGCGTGAACGATTCTGGGATCGTATCGATGATGTAAGACGCCTTGGGACTGATGATATTTTCATTCGTATGTGGAATTACTATCTGTGCTTTTGTGAAGGTGGCTTTCGCGAAAGGGTTATCCATACCGGGCAGTTTCTGATGGCGAAGCCGGGCTTCAGGGAATTACCGCGTATTCGTTAACTCGTTTTCAGGGTGAAGCGCCGGGGCGTGCTAGTATAGTGCGCCCTGATTATCTGCTTTGGAGTTGTTTTGCCCTCATCCCACCCTTTTGAAAAGCTGACGCCTGACGCCGTCATTGATGCCGTTGAATCTACCGGCATTATTTCCGATGCGCGTATCCTTGCCCTGAACAGTTATGAAAACCGTGTTTATCAGGTCGGCGTTGAAGATGCTGACCCGCTGATTGCAAAATTCTACCGGCCAGAGCGCTGGAGTCGGGAGCAGATTCTGGAAGAGCACAGCTTTTCCCTTGAACTGGCTGACCTTGAAATTCCTGTCGTGCCCCCGATTGTGATGGGCGATTCCACGCTGGCAGAATTTGCCGGCTTTCAGTTTGCCCTGTTTAAAAGACGGGGAGGGCGCAGTCCTGATCTAAGTCTGGATAATTTGCTGATCATGGGACGTTTTATCGGCCGGCTGCATGCCGCCGGAGCAATCAAGAGTTTTCAGCACCGGCGTACCATGACCCTTGAATATTTTGCCGAAGACAGTGCCCAGTATCTGTTGGAAAATAATTTTATTCCGCAGGATCTTCGTCCGGCATACAGTACGCTGGCTCAGGATCTGATAAAGCGTATTGGGGATGTGTTTGCATCAGCCAGAGAACCGGCACAAATACGTATCCATGGCGATTGTCATATGGGTAATGTGTTGTGGCATGATGACATGCCACACTTTGTCGATTTTGATGACACCATGACGGGTCCGGCGATTCAGGACCTGTGGATGCTGCTGTCCGGTGATCGACAGGAAAAGCTGGCCCAGTTAAGTGAATTGATAGATGGCTACAACGAATTTTATGATTTTAATCCCGGCGAACTGGTGCTGATTGAATCCCTGCGCACCATGCGGTTGATGCATTACAGTGCCTGGCTGGCGCGGCGTTGGAATGACCCGGCTTTTCCATTAGCCTTTCCCTGGTTTAACAGTGAAAGTTATTGGGCTGGGCATATCCTGGAACTGCGAGAGCAGCTTTTCGCGCTGGATGAGCCCGCCCTGGAGCTTTTTTAAACCTTTGAATGCGAAAAACCTGTAGGCCTGATAAGGGCGCAGCCCGTCACCCGGCATAGCGCGCAACGACTTTTTGACACAATAACCAATACAGCAATGTCTACCTTGTTCTTCCCATATTCTTCCCGGCATTTCTTATGCGACGTGCCCGCTTATGCTATGTTTGTTCTGGAATTTAAGGAGTAAATATTTACATGTTCAGCAAACACTTTTCACTGACTACCCCAAGCCGTATTTTTTTCATACTCGTATGTTTCAGCTTGCTGGCATGCCAGCCGGTAGTCAGGCAGGCACTCCAGGAAAGTAATGTTGATGGGGCATTTTTGTCCCGTGTAGATGATATTGCCAAAAGCCCGAACGATCGCCGTGATTATCGTGCGCTGGAACTGGAGAATGGCCTCAAGGTTCTGCTGATTTCCGATTCAGAAACCGACAAGGCCGCGGCCTCAATGGATGTGAATGCGGGGTCCAACAGTGATCCGGCTGAATTCGAGGGACTGGCGCATTTTCTGGAACACATGCTGTTTCTGGGCACGCAAAAATTTCCCCAATCCGGCGAGTACCAGGAATTCATCAGCAGTCATGGTGGTAGCCATAATGCCTATACCTCCTATGAAAATACCAATTACTACTTTGACATTGAAAAGGATTCCCTGGCGCCTGCCCTGGATCGTTTCGCCCAGTTTTTTATTGCGCCGCTGTTTAACGAGGAATATGTAAATCGTGAACGCAACGCGGTGAATTCGGAGTATCAATCCAACCTGGAAAATGACGGCCGTCGCAGTTACTCAATATTCAAGCAGGTAATGAATTCTGCGCATCCACTGTCGCAGTTTTCCGTCGGTAGCCTCGACACCCTGCAGGATAGGGCGGCAGGCTCGCTGGAGCAGGCGTTAAAAGATCAGTATCAGCGTTATTACTTCGCCAATATGATGAGCCTTGCCATTATCGGGCAGGAATCACTGGATGAGCTGGAAACCCTGGCGCTGACCTATTTTCTGGATATAGAAAATAGAAATGTAGAAGCACCACGTACTAATGAGCCCTTGTTTTTGCAGGGTCAGTTGCCAGCACTGCTGGAAATTGAACCGGTACGGGATACGCGATCCCTGTCCTATACTTTTCCGATTCCGGTAATGTGGGAATATTACCGCGCCAAGCCGCTTAACTATCTAGGCAATATTCTGGGTCATGAAGGTGAGGGCAGTTTGTTGTCCCTGCTGCGTGAGAAGGGTTGGGTCAATGGTCTGAGTGCTGGCGGCGGTATGTCTTACCAGGACAACGCCACCTTTTCATTTTCTCTGTCCCTCACCGAGGACGGCGTTAACCGAATTGATGAAATCTCGGCCCTGGTTTTTCAGTTTATTGCCCTGGCACAACGCGACGGAATTCAGCAGTGGCTGTTCGACGAGCAACGTACCATGGCCGATATCAGTTTTGCCTTTCAGGAACCCGGTTCTCCAGTAGGCCTGGTTAGTGCTATGTCACGACGGCTTCAGCTTTATCCGCCAGAGGAAATTATTACTGCAGCCTATGCCTTCGAGGATTACAACCCGGCGCTGTATCGGGAAATCCTTTCTTACCTGCGTCCTGATAACGCCTTGCTGACCTTTACTTCCAAAACTGTTTCCGGTGCACAGCAGGACCCTTTATTTGGTGGGCGTTACAACTATTTCCCCTTGGACGAACAGCGCATCAGTAGCTGGCGCAGCAACACAGTTGATCCAGCACTTGCCATTACACAGCCAAATCCTTTTTTACCTGATGACCTGAGTATTCGGGATACAGCAGGAGCTGGTGCTTTCGGGCCACAAAACAAACCCGACCTTATCATCGATGCAAACGGCATAAAACTGTGGTTCAAACATGACAATGAGTTCCAGGTACCGCGGGCAAATTTATATGCTTATGCCATGACGCCTCTATTCAATGAATCCCTGGAACATAACCTGATGTCGAGCCTGGTGATCAACCTGGTCAATGACAAGCTCAATGAATACAGTTATCCGGCAAACCTGGCCGGTGTTTTTTATGGGGTGACCAGCAGAGCGCGTGGTTTCTCCATTCGTCTGGGTGGCTATAACGACAAACAGGATATTTTGCTGGAAGCTTTGCTGGAGACATTGGTGGCAGCGGATTTTGAGCAGGAACGTTTTGACATTATTAAAACCGAGAGAATACGGGGCCTGGAAAATGCTGATAAACAGATGCCCTATACCCGCCTTTATCAGAAAGCCCAGGCCTTGCTGGTTAATCCTTACTGGTCAGAACAGCAGCGTATTGATGCTCTCCTAAATATTACCCTGGAACAGGTGCAGGCCTTTATTCCCCGCATGCTGGAAAACCTCAATCTGCAGGTACTCTATCACGGCAATGTTGAACAGCACGACGCACTGGCAATGCTGGATATTCTGACGCGCTATTTATCGGTAAGCCCGGCTGTTATTGATCCTCCCTTTGGCACGGTACTGAAACTGACCCCGGGCAGCAGGGTAGTACAGGAAGTGATGGTGGATCATGATGATTCGGCTATTGTCATTTATCTGCAGGCACCTGATGACAAGTTGGCAACCCGCGCTACGGTCTCCCTGCTGGGGAGTATTTTACGTACGCCTTTCTTTGATGCCCTGCGCACGGAAAAACAGTTGGGTTATGTGGTCAATGCCGGCTCGATGCCGATACTGAAAACCACTGGTCTGGCCATGACCATTGAATCGCCGGTTGCCGATCCCCTGCAGCTGGAGACAGAGATCAAAGGCTTCCTGCTCGATTATGAGTCTGAACTGGTTACCATGCCTGTTAGCATGTTTAGTGATATCAAAGCCGGACTGTTAAATAACTTGCGCCAGGAGTCCCAGAGTCTGGGTGCCTTAAGTGGTCGCTTCTGGAGTGATATTCTGGTTGAGGAAACTGCAGAGGATGCCACGCTGAAAATGGCTGATGCCATCGAAGCGCTGGAAAAAAGTGACATTGTTGAATACTACCGCAGGCAGGTTGTCCAGGGCGAAGCTGCTGCTCTGGTGGGTATGTCAGCAGGAAGACTTCATCAGAAAGATTTTCAGTCAGCGCAGCAAAGCCTGAATAGCGACGCCATCCTTATTGAAGATAATATTGATAGCTATAATGCCTTCAAGCAGTCTTCCGAGGTCTTCACCTTCAGGTGAGTCAGTATTCATAGCCAGGGAACCAAACCTATGTCTGCCAGACGTCCCGTTGCGGGATTTTTCCTGTCATTACTAACCGCCCTGATGTGGGGAGCATTGCCTGTCGCCTTCGTCGTACTGATTGGCGCTATGGATACCATTACTATTACCTGGTATCGCTTTACTCTGGCTGCCATAGTGGTATTTGTCTTTCTCTGGCGTCGTGGCAAGTTGCCAGCGCTGAGAACCTACAATTCAAAAGTGAAACTGGTGCTTTTTCTGGCAGCTGCTGCTCTTGCCGCCAACTTTGTTTTCTATCTTAGTAGCCTGAGCTATCTTAATCCTGAAAGTGCCCAGGTGTTAATTCAAATGGCGCCTTTCATTCTTATGTTTGGCAGCATCTTTTTTTACAAGGAAAGACTTTGCTGGCTGGAATGGATCGGGGTTGCCTTGTTACTGGGTGGTTTTTCCCTGTTTTTTAATGATCGACTCGCGCAAATATTTTCCTCCCTGAACGATTATTCCATCGGCATTCTATTGATGGTGCTGGCTTCAGTGACCTGGGGAACTTATGGCTTGCTACAGAAAACCCTGTTAAAAAGTATGGATTCAATCCAGCTCACCAGTCTTATGTATCTGGGAGGTGTGATTCTGTTATTGCCTTTTGCCAGTCCGGCAACCGTGTTATCACTGAATGGTCTGCAGTTTGGCGCCTTGTTGTTCTGCAGTCTGAACCTGGTTCTTGCCTACGGCGCGTTTACCGAGGCCCTGTTTCTCTGGGATGCAGCCAAGGTTAGTGCCGTTATCACGCTGGCACCATTGTTGACCATCGTGTCGATGATGCTGGCGGTACATTGGTGGCCGTCAGTGTTTAGTGATAGTGAGCTTAATACCCTGGCTTATCTCGGCGCGCTACTGGTAGTTGCAGGATCCATGCTGGCAGCCTTGGGGCATAATTTGCAGAAAAAACCTAGGCAGCGGGATTTAGCACAAGACCGCTTTGTTTCTGAATAGCGGCTGTTGACTCCAGCCCACGAATCTCGTGAAGGGGCAGCGAGGGCAGGGCGTTGTCGCGCATCCAGTGAATAAATTTCAAGGTCTGAAAGGCGTCAAACCAGTCATGCATATGCCGGGCATATGTATGCTTTGTTTTGCTGTGGCTGCCGGCGTGTGCCATGGCCTTGTCTACGCCCAATGCCTTCAGGCATTGCAGTAATAATTTGCTATCAACCTTTGAAAATATTGTTGAAAAGGCTTCAACGCTAGTTTTAGCCGTAGTGATGGTTTCCAGGCTTAACGATCCTGAAGTTTCGGGCTGCAGCGTCTGGCTGATATGCAGCCAGCATTTAAGCGCGAGAAAACAATCGGGATGGTAGTACAGATACTGCTGCTGTGGATCATCCAGGGTCATGATTTTAAGCAATGCCGGGCCAGTCCCAAAGGGGACGCGGTCTGAAAGGCGGCTTTCCAGTGCCAGTGGTGCACACTGCAGGTTGATGACCTCGCCGATTTTTGCCAGCTTGTTTAACAGATAAAAATCTTCTCCGGCCTGACGTCTGGGAAACCCTCTGGCCTGGGCATAGTGCTGACTGTTGATTAGCAAGGTGCTGCCGATGGTATGGAAAGCCCAGGGAGAACCTGCCCATTTCAGACCGGCGACATAATAGTCCATAGCCAGGTCATAGCACTGCTGGGCATGAACAATGTCATTTTCTTTATGGGGCGTATGCTGAAAGGGATAGATGCCGGCGCTGATTTGTTCAGTATCCAGATTCGCAGCAGCCTGAAAGTAATCATGGGGTAAAACAGCATCGGCATCGCTGGAATGAATCCAGGGCGTTTTCACTACTCCCATAGCAATACACTGGCAGGCAATATCACAGGCAATTTTTCGTGCCAGGCCGACGCTCTCCTTTTCCACCAAAAACAGGCCGGGACTGACATGTTCCACCAGCATTACATCCAGCTTGTCACCCATGGACAAGAGCTGAATATGGCGCGCAATTGTGGCCGTACATGAATAGTGACGGCACAGATGTGCTGCAATTTGCCTGGTCTGCTCGATTTTTCCTGGATCTGCCTTCGCACTGGCATTGACCACGAGGATAATCAGGGCAGATTGCTGCTGAATATTGACGGTGAGTTTTTCAAGAAAAGCTGCTGCTTCTGCAAAGGCGGGAATGCACAATACATGCTCCCAACTCCTATCAAAATCCGCTTTGGCATGCTGGAGATAATGCTGTACTTCAGAGGCGTCTGATTCAGCATAACGGGCTAGGTATTGTTGCATGGACATGGGCTTATGGTACCAGTTCAAAGGGCTGGGTAATGAATCCATTTCAGTGTTTTTTGCGTAAAAAAGACCCTAAAGTGAGTGTTTATAGTGAACAATCCAGCTCAACAAATTTCAGGATTATTACTGCCCGCCTGGGTAGACCTGGTCCTGTTCAAGCTCACCTGGGTGGGTCTGGTGATCTTTCAGTCCCAGGCTGTATTCCCGGTGGTTGCGCTTATTGCACTAAAAATACTGACCTGGCCTGGTATCATCCGTGCTTTACCAATCGTGGTACTGACTTTTGTCAGTGGCCTGGTGATGGATTCCTTGCTGATGGTTTCTGGCGTATTTGTTTTTCCGTTAGCTTATCTTCCACTGTGGCTGATATTGTTATGGTTGTCTTTTTCCTTGACCTTGCCAAGGGGGTTTTACTTTATCACTCGCTGGCATCCATTGGCACAATCGGCCATTGGAATTGTCGCCGGCTGTCTGGGCTACTTTGCCGGATATCTCATGGGCGCGGTGAGTTATGGTTTGTCCATACCCCTCACCATGCTGCTCATTGGCGTATTGTGGGCAGGTTTTGTGCCGCTGATGATTCAATGTGAAGAGTGGATACTGAAAAAGATTCAGATCTAGATAATCATACTTAAAAGGTCAGCCAATAAAATGAATAAGTTTTTTCAATTTCTGGTTTTTTTTCTGTTTATTCAGGCTGTTTCAACCAGTGCGATCTACGCTCAGGCGCAGGACCAGGACCCTGCCAAGCCCTGGCAGCAGCTTCAGCTGGTAGGCGAGGCAGAGCTAAAATTTTTCTTCTGGCATGTATACGAGGCACGACTTTATTCTGATAACGGTACTTTTGTATTTTCAGAAACCAGGCCTTTTGCTCTTGAGTTGCAGTACAAACGAAAGTTCAGCAGCCAGCAGCTGGTAGATGAAACCCGTAAACAATGGCAAGCCATTGGTATTGATGCCGACAGTAAAGACAATGCCACAAGACTCAACACCTTGGGGAGCTTGCTTGGCGATGTGGATAACGGTGATGTTATAACCCTTTATGTGGATGCGCAGGGTGCCAGTAATTTCTATTTTAATGGACGTCTGCTGGGTACTATTGCAGACTCTGCGTTCACGGAACAGTTTGCGGCGATCTGGTTGTCTGAAAAAACTACTCGACCTGATTTCAGGGATAATCTAATAAGGCAAAGTTAATGACCAATTTGAAAAACGTTTTACCAGCAACGCTGGCCCATAAACATAAACACTCAATTTTCGGCATCCTTGTCATTGCATTGACCCTTGGCATCAGCGCCTGCAGTAGAACCACGCTGGATGATTATCGTGATACCACTCCGCAGCTTGACCTGAGAATATTTTTCGATGGCAGCCTTATGGCTTATGGCTTGCTGCAGGACAGGTCTGGCAAAGTAACCAGGCGCTTTGAAGCTACTATTGAAGCCTCATGGGAGGGCGAGCAGGGAACGTTGGTCGAACACTTTATTTATGATGATGGAGAGGAGCAGGATCGCATCTGGCAATTGACGCATCAGGGTAATGGCCGATATTCCGGTGTCGCTGGCGATGTCATTGGCACGGCCAACGGTGAAATTTCAGGGGCTGCATTCAACTGGGTTTACAGTCTTGAGGTTCCCTATGGGGATGGCACGATTGTGGTGAATCTGGATGACTGGTTATTTCTTGTTGACGAAGATCATATTATCAACCGAACAGTTTTGAGAAAATTCGGTTTTCGCGTAGGCGAGCTTAGTCTGGTAATTGAGAAAGTCTAGGATATTGGTTTTCTAAAGCCGAATATTGGGAGATCGTTGCATGACAGACAGTATTCATCATATTGCAATCCAGGTAGAAGACATTGCCAGTGCCGTGGACTGGTACTGCAAGGAATTTTCCGTCAATGTCAGTTATCAGGACGAAAGCTGGGCCATGCTGGATTTTGAAAACCTTTCTCTGGCTCTGGTATTGCCAGGGCAACATCCTCCTCATTTTGCAGTGGCCAGTGCCCACCCGGAAAAGTATGGTGCATTGACTACTCATCGTGACGGCACGGAATCAATCTACATCAAGGATCCATTTGGTAACGCGCTGGAGTTAATCAGAGACCCCGCCTAGGACCGATTCGTCTATCATCTGCAGGTTCAGGCGCATTTTGTAGAATACGGGCATTCCATGACCAACCGCGCCCTCTGGCGCCGCTTTTATATTCATCTGACCTAACAATCGAGCAGAATCAGAGACCGACTGATCCCCGATAGTCGTGGGGACTATCTCGTCAATACCATCTTGCCTACCTGCTTCGCTGATTTCGCTATCAACTCTCTGACTTCCGCTAATCGGTTCTGTTTTTGGGGGCTGGTAGTTGTTTCTATAGGGGGGAGGACTGCCTTTAA
>JAHEHN010000026.1:0-8750 GCA_024644515.1 Gammaproteobacteria bacterium | reverse complement strand
CGCGCTGATTTCGTTGTTTTCATATGCTTTCTCCAGTATGTCGTTGACCTCAGTCAACGATTTTTCATAGTCCATTTTGCTGTTTTTATCTACGGTGGTTTTAAACTGCTCTCCAATGCCTCCGGTGTTGTCCCAGATTTCAACATTCACTCTAGGGTCATCTTTGAAAGAATCGACTATTTTTCCAATTGATTCTCTCGCCCCTTGATGGGTATCCAAAAAAACTTCAATAGGAACCGTTCGACCACTGCCTAGTTCTGCTTCTTGGTTTTGCGCTCTTCTTAACGCGCCCTTAAACGCCTCTTCAGGCGTCCTATCCATGTATACAAGGCCGGGTATCGTGCGCGTGAGGGTAGACGGTGAGTGCAGTGAGCTGCTCAGGGTCCCGGGGGAACATACTGCAGCACTTATTGCGCGTATCAAGGTCATGTCACGTCTGGATATTTCTTAACGCAGAAAGCCACAGGATGGAAAGTGCAAACTAAAAGTGGCCAAACGAAATCTGGAATTACGTGTAGCAACAGTTCCCACTGTGAATGGTGAGAGCGCAGTACTGCGTATTCTGGCTGCAGGTAACGCCATGCCCATGGACAAGCTCGCGTTGAGTGACAGTAACTATGAGAGACTGAATGATGCCTGTAAAAAAATCCCACGGCCTTATTCTGGTAGTGGGCCCTACTGGTTCGGGTAAAACGACCTCGTTGCATGCTGTTCTTGGCCACGTTAATAAGCCCAACAAGAAAATCTGGACGGCAGAAGATCCGGTGGAAATTACCCAGCCTGGATTACAACAGGTACAGGTGCATCCCAAAATCGGATTTACCTTTGCTGATGCCATGCGCGCTTTTCTACGCGCAGACCCGGATATTATTCTGATTGGGGAAATGCGCGATAAAGAAACTGCTTCCATCGGCGTTGAAGCCTCATTAACGGGGCATCTTGTGTTATCTACCTTGCATACCAATCCTGCACCGGAGACTATTTCATGCCTGCTTGACCTTGGTCTTGACCCGGTAAACTTTTTCGATGCCCTGTTGGGAATTCTGGCCCAGCGTTTGATGCGGACTCTATGTGTTGATTGCAAGGAGCCATACAAGCCGGAACAGAAGGAACTAGATCATCTGATAGATCAGTGCGACAGGGAGTCGTTTGCGGAACTAGGAGTTGATGCGGATTCTGTCGAACTCTATCGCGCAAAGGGATGCACCAGTTGTGGCGGCCTGGGCTACAGGGGGCGCGTGGGTATACATGAATTTTTATTGGGTACCCCGAAACTGCAGGGGCTGATTTATCGCAATGCTGGTATTGAAGCCATATATGAGCAGCCCATAGCAGACGGTATGCGTACGCTTAAGCAGGATGGCATTGCCAAGATCTTTGCTGGACTGAGTGACTATTCGCAATTATTGAATGTTACGGCAGAATAAAAAAAAGGGCGCAGATCGGGAGAGCTTTAGCGGGCTTGATCTGCGCCCTGATGGATAAAAGGTTAAAGGGGATTTATTGCACAATACTCATGCTGCTTCTTTCACTTGTCTAAAGTTCTTTCTCTGTTTCATGACCCGGCGCGAGAGTGTGTGTTTTACTCTGCCGGCACAGTCCGCAATGGCGTGATACATATCTTCCTTGGTTGAACGAATAACAAATTCAGGGCTGTTGCTCATTCTTACCAATACCTGGCAGCGCTTATCAATACCGCCGTGCTTAGTACTGTTTATATCTTCGAGCCTGACATCAAGTAAGGTAATTTGATGATACCTTTCCAGAATATCCAGCAAGTTATCCTGTGTCGAAAGCTCCAGGGCGCGAGTCAGGGGAAAGCTTCGAGACTGTATGTGTAGTGCCATGTTTTCACTCCTGTTTCATTTAAGTTGCAAGCATCTTACTACAGTTATATAGTTCGTAATATTCGTATTTTCTATTGGCTTAGTTCGAGAAAACATACTTATAAGTGGGAGCGCAGATGAACTACAAGCACTTGCATTATTTCTGGATGGTTGCCAAAACCGGCAGTATTGCCGGTGCCAGCGAAGCCTTGCACATTACGCCCCAGACCATCAGCGGTCAGTTGACGCAACTACAGGACAGCATTGGAGACAGGCTGTTTGAACGCAAGGGACGACGCCTGTTGTTGACCGCCAAGGGCAGAACCGTTTACAAGTATGCTAATGAGATGTTCAGTCTTGGCGAGGAACTCGGTGAGTTTTTGAGTGGATCTTCCACGCTAGGGCAGCGAGAGTTCATTGTTGGCATCATGGATGGTGTGCCAAAAACTATTGCCTATAAAATACTCTCGCCGGTATTGGAAGGAAGTGAAAAAGTACACCTCACCTGTCGTGAGGGATCTTTTGAACAACTCATTACGGCGCTGGCGATTCGGCAACTGGACATGGTGATCAGTGACATGCCTGTCAATTCCGCCTACAGTATCAAGGCCTATAACCATAAGCTTGGCCAAAGTCCTTTAACCTGTTTTGGTGTTAACAAACTCGCAAGCCACTATCGAAAGAGTTTTCCCAGGAATCTTGAACAGGCACCCCTGTTATTGCCAACTGATAACAGCACTATTCGTCCTGCCATTGATCAATGGTTCATGTCCATGGATGTGTCACCGAATATCGTTAGCGAGTTTGATGACAGTGCCTTGCTTAAAGCCTTTGGTGAAACCGGAAAAGGACTGTTTTTCATGCCGAGCATCATAGAAAAGGAAGTCTGTGTGCACTATGGCGTTGAAGTCGTGGGGCGGACAAATAAAGTTCGTGAGCAATTTTATGCCCTTTCGCTGGAACGCAAGATCAGCGACGCCCTGCCAATCCTGTCGACTATATACAACACCGCAAAAACACAGTTATTCGCAGATACGAATTCTTAATCCAGTTTCATTGCTGGTTATTTCAGGGTTTCTTTCCTGTTACCAGGGAGTAATAACCATAGGAACGTCGTGCGCTGACGTCTTTAAAGCCGGCTTTCTCCAGAATGTATTCCAAGTGCTTCAGTGTGTATTGCTGTCCCTTGTTTCCCTGGGTCATGAAAAAGGAGAAGGCGACGGCGGCGTAGGGTTCATCACCACTTTCCTCCAGAAGAATTTCCTGCAGACAGATGCGTCCTCCTGGTGCCAGAGCATCAAAACTTTTTTGCGCCAGTAATTCACAGGTTTCCGGGCTCCAGTCATGGAAAATATTTGAGAAAAAATGAGCCTCATAATCTTCAGGCCAATCTTCCCTGAACATATCAACGGCCTTGGTATCTACCCGGTCAGATACACCCGCTTTCTCTATATAGCCTTTGGCGACGTCACATACCGCAGCCAGTTCCATAATGGTACATTTCATCTCTGGATAATGATTGGCCAGAGCAGATGCATAACAGCCTGAACCACCACCCACATCAAGCAGGCTTTGTACATTGGAAAAGTCACAGGTCTGAGTCATGCCTACAGCAGAGGGCATTGAATGGCAGTGCATAAAATCTGTAACTTTTTTTGCCAGCGCCGGATCCATCTGGCCGGATTCCCAACTATCTGCTGGGCCTCTGGCTTCTTCAGTTTCTCCATCTCTTATGTTGTCGAGAATCACTTTATAATTTGGAATTGCTTCACCACGACGGATGAAAAATGGTCCCCAGTAGTAAGGGCTCTCTTTCAGCATATAAGTGCGTGACAGGTTATTGAGTTGATAGGCTCCCTGATGTTTGTCCAAAAGGCCCTGTACTTTCAGCATGGGTAATAATGCTTTCATGCCGCGTAGAGAATAACCAAGTTTTTTTGCCAGCTGCTCGGCACCTGCGGGCGCGTCAAAGCCCTCAAAGACTTCCAGAGCCAGGGCAATGGAAATTGCCTGGGATTTAAAATCGCTGAGCATGATGTCCCAGATTTTTGTATCGTCAATGGGCGGGAGTACTGGATTCACTTTATTTACCTCTGTTCTTTTTACTGCTAAAAAATATTTTTATCGTTGTGATTCAATTTGCATTGACGCTGTCACCCGGGACTACTCGGCAGCATTGGGCGTCAGTGGGAAATTGCCGTCATAGGGTGGCCAGTTTGGTACTGGTTGATTTGGCCTGGCATAGAACATGGCGGCGTGGACATGACGTATCAGGCCATCCTCAATGCTGAACACTTCGGTGAAATGGTTTCTCCAGCGTTCATTGCCCGGGCGGCGTAAAAAGACGACAGAAAGCATGGCTATTTGCTGTTCTACATCCACTACCTGAACGCGACGAGCGGCTACCTGGGCGAGACCAAAGTCGCCCGAGGTGCGGCAATCTGAAGTGCCATTGTACCCGGTTGCCCCTTCTGCCAAAGGTCCACCAAAAGTATCCTGGCCGTTTTCACGCCGAGAGCATCCCGGATGACCTTTAATAACTTTACTGTTCTGGGCAATGATGCCGTCGAAATAACTGTTGGCAATGGCAATCAGATCACCGCGGCTGTAACGACGGTTTAATGGCACTGCCCCTTCGTTGGGTGGATTGGCGATAAGGTTATCGGCATCCCAGTAAACTGTTTCGGGTACGCCTTGCAGGCCCAGGTCATTTTCTCTGCCAATATGCCATTCGGCTTCAGTGATCATATTGTTGTTAACTTTCAGGCGCAGTGAAACCACTGCACGCTGGCCATTTTCTTCCAGCAAACCATAGAAACCCGCTGAGCTACCTTCAGGGTCATAGTAACGACGTTCCAACTCACCCATTGCGGTGACGGTAGACCACAGTCCTTCGTCGTTAGGGGTAACAATAGAATTTTCTGTTTGGCGGAAGCCATAGCTTAGCGGTGCCTGGGAGGCATCGTTGGCGATTATGGCATTGAGATACTGGTCAAGAAAGCCGGCCAGGCAACTGCGATCGCAGTCCTGTGCCTGGGCAGAAAATGAAATAGCGGTGAACAGGCAAAATGTAATCAGTTTGCGTAAAAGCATGAACGAGCCCCCATATTTTTTTATTAGTCAGGGGATTCTCTTTCAACTCGGCGGTGCATGCAACAGCCAGCTAAATGTTTGAAATACTAGCTGCCGGCTTTCTCGAGAATTAAATGCCCCAGCGCGGTATTTGAAGCCGGAACATGATAGAAACGGTGCTTTTCATCCACCTGGGATCCCAGTGCCGCTCGGGCTATTAGCCACATCACCAGTTCAATACCCTCGGAGCCGGCTTCACGAATATATTCCGGATGGGTGATCTTGGTGAGTTCCTCAGGATCATTGATCAGCGTGTTCATGAAATTCAGATCCCATTCCCTGTTGATCAGGCCCGCACGTTTGTACTGAAGCTGATGGCTCATGCCCCCGGTGCCCCAGATATGGACATTCAGGTCTTCGTCAAAAAGCTCTACGGCTTTACGCAGGGCCTTGCCCAGTTCAAAACAACGCCTGCCTGTGGGAGGTGGGTACTGAATCACGTTCACCATGAAGGGGATAACCCGACACGGCCAGGCTTCAGATTGCTCAAACATCAGGGAGAGAGGAACCGTGAGGCCATGATCTACCTTGAAATCATTGCAGATGGTCATATCGAAAGAATCCAGAATCACTGACTGGGCAATATGCCAGGCCAGGTCAGGATGGCCCTGAACGGGTGGAATAGGGCGCGGGCCCCATCCTTCATCGGCACTTTCAAATTCTTCGCTGCAGCCAATACCAAAGGTAGGCACGACACGCAGGTCAAAGGCACTGGCGTGGTCGTTGTACACCAGGATGATGACATCAGGTACATTGTCGGCCTGCCATTTTTTGGAATATTCGAAACCTTGAAACACTGGTGACCAGTAGTCGTTACCCGTAGTACCAAGATCGATAGCGGCACCTACGGCAGGAATGTGAGAGGAAAAAACTGCGGAAGTAATACGAGCCATGATTACTGGTTTCCCTTATTTTCTGAAGTACTGCGATTACCTTCGATGGGGCGACCGCCACTGAGCATCATTGCCCGATATTCCTGAGGTGTCATGCCGGTCATGGTGGATACGGCTCGTTCAAAGGGTTGTTCATGGGTATAAAAAAGTTTGGCCAGGAAATAAATATTTCCCCCTTGCTCTATACAGAGATTGTAGTCCTGCTCCAGAACT
This sequence comes from Gammaproteobacteria bacterium, assembly GCA_024644515.1. Lineage (GTDB taxonomy): Bacteria > Pseudomonadota > Gammaproteobacteria > Pseudomonadales > Pseudohongiellaceae > Eutrophocola. Next base: position 2,686 of record JAHEHN010000026.1, on the reverse strand, counting down.
CCCTTCTTCTGCAGATCAGTGAGGGGCCATTCATCAACATAGGCTTTTTCATCCGCCAGAAAGCGTTTGCGGTTTTCAGCCTTCATAAGCGACATGAAAAACTGGTTTAGATGATATCCCTTGCGCGACATGTCAGCATCGAAAACGATGGTACCGGGAATATCCTGATAGGGTTTTTCCAGGGCCATGACAAGACTCCAAATAGGGTAAAGAAAGAATACTAGCATAAGCGGCGGTCAAGTAAGAATTTGCTGCTATTGAATTAAACTACCCGACTCATGGGCTCAGGATCAGGCATTTAAATGCCCCTGATGATGGTAATTACTCGTTGTAGAACATAAACGCCGAGGTGCTAAGGGATATTTCTTTCAGGTAAAGCACCAGTGCCAGAATCAGGCAAAGCATTGCTATTACAAAGAGAAAGGCAATAAAAAGGGCTACTTCAAAATTCATCACGGCGCCAATAAACAGCACTACGATCACCAGACATATTAACAGGGCACAACAGGTGCTCAGGGATATGGCCCAGTTCGTTAACGTGGCCCGTTGGGTCAGGGACTTGAGTTCGCCATTTACCAGGATTCTTTCGGCTTCATCACAGACGGCCTTTTTATCTTTGAGAAAACGCCCCCTATCTACAATACGTCCGAGTCGATGGGTCATGACGTTAAGGGCGCCGGTGATGCCGGCTAGCAAAAATACCGGCGCAACGGCCAGCTGAATGGCACTGGAAATATCAGTAACCTGAAAAAATTGCTCCATGGCAGTGTCTTTATTAATCCAGTGAATTGAATATCACGTCAGAATAAAGAACATGCCATGCTTAGTCCAGTTGCGAAGACAGTGCTGATCAGTTGGTTGCAGGAACCTGGTAGCCACGCTTGGCCGGAATATTGATCTTTTTGCCTTTCATGTCCTCAAGAATAACGTAGAGGCAGGGAATCAGCAGCAGAGTAATGATCGTCGCAAAGACGATACCAAAGGCCATTGACGTAGCCATCGGAATCAGGAACTGCGCCTGCATACTGGTTTCCATCAGGATGGGTAACAAGCCGAAAAATGTCGTCAGTGACGTGAGCAAAATGGCGCGGAAACGCCGAGCTCCACCTTTTATTACTGCACTTACAACATCTTCCCCTTTTTCAATGGCCTTGTTTACAAAATTCACCAGAATAATACTGTCATTCACCACAACGCCGGACAATGCAATGATGCCCAGGAAGGAAAGGAAGTTGACCGGAATACCTACTATTAGGTGACCGATAATCGCGCCGACCATACCAAAAGGAATCACACCCATGATTATCACGGGCTGGGTATAGGAGCGCAGGGGAATTGCCAGCAGGGCATAGATGCCGAAGATGGCGAATATCATACCTCTGACCATGTCCTGGATAATACTGGACTGCTCTGCAGTACCACCATCTTCTCGGTAATCAACACTTGGGTAGCGCGATTTCAGTTCAGGAAAAAAGTTGGTCTTGATTTCTTCATTGACCACGTTGGGTTCTACCAGGGATTCAATGATGTCTGCGTTTACGGCTACCGATCGCTCACCATCAACTCTGTTGATTCGGGCATAACCTGGCTGCATATTGAAGTCTGCGATAGAAGAGAAGGGCACGGTGTCTCCTTCAGCGGTACGAATATACATATCTTCCAGATCGCCAATAGAAACTCGTTCCTCTTCAGGATAACGAACCATCACACGCACCTCATCATCACCACGCTGTAAGCGCTGGGCTTGTGATCCATAAAACGCATTGCGCACCTGGGTCGACAGGTCATTCAGGGTGAAACCCATGACTTCAGCGCGTGGCAACAGCTGCAACCTCAGTTCATCCTTACTGTTAACGGCTTCATTCTTGATATTGATTAGGCCGTTAAAAGTACGCAGCTTGGCTTCAAGTTCGCCTGCAGCGGCAGTCAATTCAGCGGGATTGTTGCTTACCAGCTGGTAGGAAATAGGATTGCCACCAAATACGGTGCCTGAGGAAAAGGTGAGCGTCTTGAGCCCGGGCATATTGCCCACATAGCTTTCAAGATACTGGGTCAGCAGATCCGAATCAATCTGGCTGGGAACATCCTTATCCATTTCAATGGCGGCTGTACCGGAGGAGGCACCACTACCGACAATAATCACATGATCAACAATTTTGGTGGAAATTTCGCCAGTTTCACTATCAAAAAATTCAAATTGGCCATCAAGTGAAAGAGCGGCATCTTCGAGTTTGTTCATCACAGCGCGGGTTTGTTCTTCAGGACTGCCTTCGACCATAGTGACATTGGCACGAATAACGTCTGCAGGGATTTCAGGTAAAAATACAATGCGCACAATACCGCCAGCCAACAGACCAATAGCAATAATGAACATGCCGATAAAGCTGGTGAAGGTGATGTAGCGATTTCTGATGCTTTTTTCAACCAGAGGCACATAGGTATTGTGCACAAATTGGTCCAGACGTGCGTTGACACGTGCAGGTATCTTGTTGAACCAGCTGGCGGGATTGGGCTTGCCAAAGTGAACCAGATGGGAAGGCAGTATCAGCTTTGATTCCACCAGTGAAAATACCAGGCAGAGAATCACTACCCAGCCAATGGATTCGGTGAACGCCGCGGCAAATCCGCTGATCATCAGCAATGGTAAAAAGGCGACAATAGTGGTGAGAACACCAAAGGTCGCTGG
>JAHEHN010000098.1 GCA_024644515.1 Gammaproteobacteria bacterium | reverse complement strand
GCAGAGAGTCAGTAGTTTAACCGTGCCTGACGAAGGTGCCGATAGTAGCGCTTAACTCACGGATAACTAAAGATAATCTTTAAGTTGCCACGGCTTTATGGTATAAAGCCGCACGTTTTTCCCCAAGGGGCTGAAACGAAACCAGTAAATTTAATTTAATTTAACTAAACTTAAACTGTCACACATATATCAGCACTTTGAACCGGGTGCCACAAATCTGTTAAATATCAATTAGTTAGAATTAGCTAAAAAGTATTTTTCAACAGGTTGCAGGTTGGTTTCAGAGGATATATGGAGGCTTAACCCAAGGACATAGTATGACTTCTGTAAGCATGAAAGACATGTTGCAGGCTGGTGTGCATTTCGGACACCAATGCCGCTACTGGAACCCCAAAATGGATCAATATATTTTCGGGGCCCGCAATAAAATCCATATCATTAATCTCGAACACACTCTCCCTGCACTAAACCAGGCTTTGGACCAGGTAAAGCGTATGGCCGAGCGCAAGCAAAAAGTACTTTTCGTTGGTACCAAGCGAGCAGCAAGCAAAATTATCAAAACTGAAGCGATCCGTGCTTCGATGCCCTATGTAGATAACCGCTGGCCGGGCGGAATGTTAACTAACTACAAGACCATCCGGGCATCAGTCAAAAAGCTCAAGGATCTGGAGATTCAGTCAACTGACGGCACCTTTGAAAAACTGACCAAAAAAGAAGCTTTGATGCGTCGCCGGGCCCAGGAAAAACTGGAAAAAAGTATCGGTGGTATTAAGGATATGGGCGGTTTGCCTGATGCACTTTTTGTCATCGATGTTGATCATGAGCGTATTGCCATTACCGAAGCCAATAAATTGGGTATTCCGGTGATTGGTGTAGTTGATACAAACAGTGACCCCGAAGGAATTGACGTGGTCATTCCGGGTAACGATGATGCCATTCGTGCGATCAACCTCTATGTTGCAGCACTTGCCGATGCCTGTATAGAAGGACATGGCAAAGCGCTTTCTGAGGCGGAAGCCAAGAAAGGCGAATTTGTTGAGCTTGATGACGATTCTGCTGATTCAAAAATCAAGGTAAAAGCTAAAGCCAAGGCCAAAGCTGATGTTGAAGAATCATCTGATGAAAAAGCAGAAGAAGTAGAAGCTGTTGCTCCTAAAGCAGAAGCGGCACCTGAAGTTGCTGAAGCGGAAGAAACTCCAGCTAAAGCTGAACCTAAAGCGAAAGCTGCTCCTAAAGCGAAAGCCAAGGCCAAGGCCAAAGCAGAACCAAAAGCTAAAGCAGCGCCTAAAGCCAAGGCTAAAACTAAAGCCAAGGCTAAAGCCAAAGCTAAAGCCGAGTAATATTTCCAATATCTCAGCGATAAATGATTTTCGGGGACTGCCCTATGCAGCCCCCGAAAAACTCAAGTTTAGAATAAGTGAGGGAGGCCAGACATGGCAGAAATTACAACTTCATTAGTGAAAGAATTAAGAGAACGTACCGGCCTTGGCATGATGGATTGCAAAAAAGCCCTGCAGGCTGCAGATGGCGATATTGAAAAAGCAATCGAGGATATGCGCAAGGAAAGTGGGCTTAAAGCAGCTAAAAAGGCGGGTAGAACTGCCGCAGAAGGCCTGGTCCTGACCCGAATTGCTGATGACAACAGTTATGGCGTGATGGTTGAAGTTAACAGTGAAACAGACTTTGCCGCGCGTGAAGACAATTTTGCCGATTTTGCCAACACCGTTGTGGAAACTGTTTTCTCTAAAAAAACCACAGATATTGATGCTTTGATGGCATCCGGACTTGAACAGTCAAGGTTAGCGCTGGTTCAGAAAATAGGTGAAAACATCAGTGTGCGTCGAGCCGTGATGCAGGAATCAGAAGGTGCCATTGTTGGTTGTTATGTTCACTCAAATAACAAGATTGCCGTACTTGTAAGCTTGCGTGGTGGTGATGCTGATCTTGCCAGAGACGTGGCCATGCATATTGCCGCTGTTAACCCGATGGTTGTTTCTGCAGAAGATGTTCCTGCCGAAGTACTAAGCAAGGAAAGTGAAATCTATACCGCACAGGCTGCTGAAAGTGGCAAGCCAGCTGATATCGTAGAAAAAATGGTTAGCGGCAGGCTGAGAAAGTTTGTTGAGGAAGTCAGTCTTCTTGATCAGGCTTTTGTCAAAGACCCTGATATCAAAGTGGGGAGCCTGGTAAAAGATGCTGGTGCTGAAGTACTTTCCTTTGTCCGTTATGAAGTTGGTGAAGGAATCGAAAAGAAAGAAGAAGATTTTGCTGCTGAAGTTGCTGCCCAGTTAAAGCCTAAAGATTAACAGCAATTTGGGCAGGTTGAATAGAGAGTAAAAACGACTGCGATGCAGTTTAACAAGTTCAATAGGGGCTGGAGAAATGGCAACTAAAATCCGCAAGTACGACAGGATACTGTTAAAACTGAGTGGTGAAGCCCTGACCGGAAGTGCTGAGTTCGGTATTGACCCAAAAGTACTTGACCGCATGGCCATGGAAATAGGCCAGTTGGTGGAAATTGGTGTGCAGGTTGGGCTTGTTATAGGTGGTGGTAATCTTTTTCGTGGGGCGGCGTTAAGTGCCGCCGGAATGGAAAGGGTTACCGGCGACCATATGGGTATGCTGGCAACCGTGATGAATGCGCTGGCAATGCGTGACGCGCTGGAGAGAGCCAGTATCTCTACCAGGGTAATGTCAGCTATACCTATGAGTGGTGTTGTTGAGCATTATGATCGACGAACTGCGATCAGACATCTTAAAGATGGCGACGTGGTTATTTTTTCAGCCGGTACCGGCAATCCGTTTTTTACAACAGATTCTTCTGCCTGCTTGCGTGGCATTGAAATTAATGCCGATCTTGTCCTCAAGGCAACTAAAGTGGATGGCGTGTATTCTGCAGATCCTGTGAAAGATCCAGGCGCAGAAAAATATGATCGTCTCACTTTTGATGAGGTGTTGGATAAAAAACTGGGTGTCATGGATCTCACTGCCATATGTTTAAGCAGAGACCATAATTTGCCGGTACGTGTATTCAATATGAACAAAGCTGAAGCTCTATTTAATATTATTGTTGGTAAGGACGAAGGTACCTTGATAGAGAGGGGAGAATAAGATGATTGATGAAATTATTGCTGATGCCAGAGAACGAATGGAGAAAAGCCTGCATAGCCTGGAGTCAGCTTTTAACAAAATTCGGACTGGTCGTGCGCATCCCGGAATTCTTGATAGCGTGATGGTTAACTATTACGGAACTGAAACGCCTATACAGCAAGTGGCAAATATCACCATTGAAGACGCCAGGACTATCGCTGTAACTCCCTGGGAAAAAAATCTTCTGGGCGATGTTGAAAAAGCAATTATGAAATCTGATCTTGGACTGAACCCTTCCAATAATGGTGATGTGATCAGGTTGCCAATGCCGGCACTTACCGAAGAGACACGAAAAGAATATACCAAACAGGCCAAACAAGAGGCGGAAAATGGTCGCATTGCTGTGCGTAATATACGCCGTGATGCCAACAGCCAGACCAAAGACCTGTTGAAAGAGAAAGCAATCAGCGAAGACGAAGAAAGAAAAGCTGAGCAGGATATACAAAAACTTACTGACAGTTTTATAGCGCAGATTGATGCCAAATACGACGAGAAGGAAGTTGATCTTTTAACGATCTGATTCCTGGTCACCACTTTCTATGTCACCTTCAAAAAGCATTTCTATCAGGGCTGACAACAAGCGCAAAGATAACTTGCCCCGTCATATTGCAGTGATTATGGATGGTAATAATCGCTGGTCCAAACAACATAATAAAAACGGGGTTTCCGGTCATCGTGCTGGAGCGGTAGCTGCGAGGAACCTTGTTGAACATTGCCTGAATAGAAATATTGAAGTTCTCACCTTGTTTGTTTTCAGTAGTGAAAACTGGTTACGCCCCAAAAAAGAAGTTAATAGTCTGATGGCGCTTTTTTTGAATGTGCTACAGAAAAATGAAATCAGTAAGCTGCATAAGAAAAATATAAAAGTTCGATTCATAGGAAGCAGAGAGCGTTTTGCCAGCAAGTTAATAGCACTGATGGAAAATGCAGAAAAATTAACTGCAAGTAATACTGGTATGACCGTTGTAGTGGCAGCCGATTATGGTGGTCATTGGGATATGGCAAATGCCGCAAAAGTTGTCGCTGAAAAAGTAGAACTTGGAGAAATAAAGGCAAAGGATGTCAATGAAGACGTAGTGGGGGCTCATATGGCCTTGGCTGACCTGCCTATGCCGGACCTGTGTATTAGAACAGGTGGTGAGCAGCGTATCAGTAATTTTCTACTGTGGCAGTTTGCCTACACAGAATTATACTTTACCGAGACCTACTGGCCAGATTTCGACGAGAAGGAATTTGAAAAGGCGCTGGAAGATTTCGCCGGAAGACAACGTCGTTTCGGCAAAGTCAGTGATCAGTTGGAATCGGTCTGACTATGTTAGCCCAGCGAGTCGCAACCGCAATTGTTCTCCTTGGCCTGATTCTCTCAGCAGTTTTTTACTTCCCGCAAAATTATTTTTTGTTGTTTATTACCCTGGTCATGGGTGTAGCGATTTGGGAATGGTCTGCTCTTGCCGGACTTTCATCGATGCCTGCTCGCTCATGCTATGTGCTGGCAATGTTAATGCTGATGGCTCTCATCGGTTTATCTGATTCCCCGCTCACAATCGTCCTTTACCTGGGGGTTTTGTTCTGGATAATTGCCTTCTTGCTAATTTTGATCTTTCCGGCCGGAAAATCTTTATGGGCAAGTAATCCGGTATTAATTCTGGCCGGGATCCCTCTGTTTATTCCAGGCTGGCTCGCCTTTGGCATATTGCGTGGCCAGGAGTATTTTGAGTTCCATATTCTTCTCTTGTTCTTTCTGGTAGCGGCT
>JAHEHN010000134.1 GCA_024644515.1 Gammaproteobacteria bacterium | reverse complement strand
CCTTTGCCAGTGTCTTGAGTCCCCATAAATGTTCCTCTGGTGCTTTATTTTAATTATCGACCTTTGTGATGTGCGCATAGTATAGAAATACTTGATCAGATCCGTTTTACCATTAAAGCTGCTTTGTTGTGAAATTGTATTTCTTTAATTGGGCGGCAAAATTGTTGTAGGATGTTATAAATTGCAATAATGTAAATAAATATAATAGACCTTGAATTGAGTTTTACCCCGGGGGTTGGCATGAAAAGTATTTTAACTATAACCGTGAAATCTGTTTCCAGGGTATTCCTTGGGCTTACTTTTCTCATCAATGCCGGGCTTACCCATGGTGCGGAGTTACCTGAATTTTCAGTTCTACCGGATTGGAGTGGTACCTGGTCGAGACGCGGTGGGACCGTTTTTGACAGTGGCTCCTGGACCCTCAATGGTGTTTTAACCCATCCCAGTCAACCCGGTGCCGGTGTCAGTGCGCCAGGAACAAGAGCACACCCTCCCTATAATGCCGAGTGGGAAGCTGTTTATCAGGAGCATCTGGCACTGCGTGATGCAGGGTTTTTCCCGGATCCATTAACCCGCTGTATTTCGCATGGCTTTCCGCGAATTTTTAATGCGCTGGCTCCGGTTGAATTTGTTGTGAGGCCTGAACAGACCTGGATACTGGCGGAGCATACCCGCGCTACCATGCGTATATATACTGATGGAACCGAACATCCACCGGCGGAAGCACGCTGGCATAATTTCTATGGCCATTCGGTAGGGCACTGGGAAGATGATACGCTGGTATTCACTACAGTGGCGCTTAAAGGTTGGCGGGATAGAGACAGTGTGCTCGATCGCAGTGGCCTTGTGCTAAGTGATCAGGCTCATGCGACAACGCGCATTCGTCGTACCGAGGAAAACGGGGAAGACTTGTTACTGGTGGAAATCACTCTGGAAGATCCACTGGCCTTGACTGCGCCCTGGGTAGTTGAAAAACGTTTTTATAAAGATGCGGCAGGGACACGTATTTTTGATTATGAGTGCAATGAATATAACCGGGCTATTGTTGATGAACAGGGTCGGAGTATGATTCTTGATGAAGATGGCAAGGTACTCAACTATTAGTTTGTGCGTAATCAGCAAATAATTTGCGATAATAATTCGACACAGTAAATCGAGAAAACAAGGGGTCAGGGGGAAGTGTTAATGAAGAGCGGGTTTAAGTGTATTGTTATTGCAATTTTACTATTGGGATGCCAGTTAGCTGCTGCTCATCATTCCACAGTTGGCCAGATAGAAGAAACATCCATTGAGATCAGTGGCGTGGTTAAGGAATTTCAGTTCAAGAATCCGCATTCCTGGATCCAGGTAATGGTGAAGGATGATAGTGGTGAGGAAGTTGAATGGAGCGTGGAATGGCTGATACCGAATATTCTGATGCGCCAGGGCTATAATCCGGCCACCTTCAGACCCGGTGATGAAGTGCGTGTTCGTCTGCGCCAGCATGTGAGCGGATCACCAATGGGAGAATTTGATGGTGCCATCAAGGCTGACGGTTCTATCGTTGGGCGTTGGGACTAAACTTTACTCACCATAATGCTCTGAATCAGCATGGCATTTGCTAGAACCAAACGAAACGCTGCTGTGAAACAAGGCTGATTTATTGCCAGGGCAATGGTATCTGGTTCAAGGCATCCATGTTGGCTTCAAGCGCCGTATCACCGGGCTCGATTTTGTTCCTGGAAAGAATAAACGAGATCACTTCCGCGTATTGCTGCATACTCATTGACATAACGTTGTCAGGGGGCATTTTCTCATAGGTATTCTGTACCAGTTCACCAAGGCTTTTGCCTTTCCAGTTGTTGGAAAAAAAACTTCCTCGCAGTGGTGTCCCGAATTGACCATTACTTAAACGATTGCCGTGACAGATCTGGCATGTATCCTTGTAAATGGCTTCACCATTGGCGACCTGTTCAGCGGTAAATTGAATCGTTTCCTGAGCATGGACCCGTGCTGATGTGGTGCTAATGAGTGTCAGCAATAATAGAGATGGCAGGAATGGCAGGGACTTTGAAATAGTGCCCGACAAACCATCATGAAGAAAATCAGCAGTTACTCTGACCGGTGCTTTTTTGATGATTACTGAATGCATTGCTGTAATTGCCTGATTTATTACTGTGACAGTTTTTCCTAAAGCGGCAATGTTAATCAAGCGCAGGCGAAAACGCCACCAATGTGGTTTAGCAAGCAGGATAATTACGCGGTCTTACGTGGCAAATTTTTTCTGAGCAGGGGAGTGATCAGTCTTCTCCAGGCCAGAGCCAATCCGGTCCACACCATGAATACACTGGCCAGTGAAACCAGTCCGGCAATTGTCTGCCCCCAAATACCCAGTACTTCGCCCGTATGGAGGAAGCGCACGATGGAGCGAGTCTGGCGTCCCGGTGTCTGGCTGCTGAATGGTTGCCATTGCACTACCTCACCGCTTACTCTGTTGATGATCATATTGTGTCGTCGCTGAGGTTGACCTCCGTTGCCCTGATCAATGGCGACAGCAACGGTAGTGCTGTTCTCTTCTGGCAACGACAGGCTTATCTGGCGCCAGTTCTCGCCCGCTGACTCCAGGTAAGCGACGCTACTATGAAATACCCCATCAAGGTTCAGGTAGCTAACTTCACTGGCAGGAAGACTGCCAATGGATTCTGTAAGCTGATTGCTGGTTGGAGTAGCAGGTACACCGCGGCGGGGGACTTCTTCACCATATATTCGATAGACCAGGCTATTGGCCCAGGGATAATAAAACACACTGGCCGTGGCCACCACAATAGCCAGCGGAATGGCTGACCAGATTCCCATGACGTGATGCCAGTTGAAATCCCTGGCTCGGGCATTTCCGGCCGTATTGCGAAACAGCAGGCGAATTCTGATGGCACTCCAGCTCCATATTTTTGGCAACCACAGATAAATTCCGCTTAGCACCAGAAAGAGAAAGGCCAGATTGCTGGCGCCAGTAATAGCGCGGGCAGTGTCGCGACTTTCACCGCTCAGATTAAACCAGCGATGAATGCCGGTAACGGTACTGAAAAATGTTTCCAGGGTTTCATTAGCTACGGGCATTTCCTTACCGGTCACCGGATTCAGGCTGAATCCACCTCGCCTGCCAGCGCTGAAAGTGATTGGTGCACCAGGATCATTTAGCACGATGATCGCGGTCGGGGAGATATCGCTATGCTCGGTTCTGGTAATGAAGTGAAGCTGTTCCAGTGACTTTTTTTGAGTGATCTGATCAGCGGGCAGGTAATGACTTTTTTCTGTCCAGGCAAGAATCTGGCGCTCATAGGTCAGAAGCACGCCAGTTACAGACATCATCAGAATAACCAGTCCTGCCGAGACTCCGCTGATGAGATGCGACCAGAAAATTATTTTTCTAAACATGATTGATGAAGGCTGTGGGAAACAATGCAAAAAAGAATAATATTCTAAATGATACTCATTAACAAATAGAAAATAACATATTGAAATATATGAATATATTCATCAGGAGGGGGCGTTGGAAGCCTGTGATTCCAAAGACAGGGTATAGCGATGTATCCACCAGATGATGACCAGCGCTGAGAGTAAATTACCCAGTGCCGCCCCTATGAACATGCCGCTGATGCCAGCCGTCTTTTCACCCAGCAGTGCCAGAGGCACATAGAAGATAAAAAAGCGTAACAAGCTGGTGAGCAGCGCATTGCGTGGGGCATGCAAGGCATTAAAGCTTGAGGCACTGAGTATCACCATGCCCTGAAAAGCATAACTGGCCGGCAAAATTCGCAGCACGGTAACAATAATATCGATAACGCCCTGTTCCTGGGAAAAAATGCGGGCAATCCAGGGGGCAGTCAGTGCGACCAAAACATAGAGGCCTAATTGCAGGCCCAGAACAAACTGCAATGAAAGTTTGAGGCCCTGCCTGACCCTTGTAAAAGCATTAGCGCCAAAGTTTTGACTGATGAATGGCGGCAGGCTCATTGACATGCCCAGCACTACAATCATGATCAGGGCTTCCATACGCATAATGACACCAAAACCAGCTACTGCCTGGGCGCCATAGCTGGCCAGGGTTGCAGTCAGGACGGCCGTGGCCAGTGGTGTAATCATATTGGCCAGGGCAGCCGGCAGGGCAATACTCAACAGGCGTTTCCAGTCCTTGATGAGTTTCGCAACACCGGGCCAGATAAATTTAAAAATTTGCTCCCTGACGGCAAGGAAATACCAGATAAACACGTTGGAAAAGAGCCAGGTGATGACTGTGGCAATGGCGGCACCCTGAATACCGAAAGCGGGTAATGGCCCGGGACCAAAGATAAGAATAGGATCCAGAATTGCATTCAAAGCCGCGCCAAGCATCATCAGGCGTCCCTGCAGGCTGGAGTTGCCACTGGCGCGCATCACCGCTGTTCCGGCAAATTGAATGAGCAAAAAGGGAATGCCCAGATACCACACAGACATAAACTGCCTGATCAGGATCAGGGTTTCTTCACTGGCACCCAGCAGGGAGAAAATAGACTCTACGCTCAAAAGGGCAGGGATGATCAGCAATAATCCGATTATCAAACCGAAAGTAACTGCCGCAAAAGTCATCTCCGTGGCATTCTCATGATTGTTTGCCCCAATTGCCCGGGCAACCATCGCGGACGTGCCTATTCCCAATCCGACGCCCAGATACATAATCATAATGGTTGGAGGAAAGGTAAAGCCCAACGCGGCAAGTTCCCGTGTCCCCAGCAAACTGACAAACCAGGTATCCGCGAGATAATAAAGAATGGTTGCAATGGCGCCGATAACAGTAGGGACTGAGGTTTTATAAAGTGTCCGTCCCACAGGATCATGGAGCAGGTCAGGTTTTTTTGACGGGATTGTTTGGCCTGATGTGGCTCGGCTGGACAAAGAAGGCGCCTGTATGATGAAAGAAAGTTTGCAAAATTCTAGCAGAGTATTATTTCTGCACAATAGCAGAAGTCAGGCATGAGTGAGTATTAATTACTTCTGCTTATCAAGTCCTGCAAGC
>JAHEHN010000035.1 GCA_024644515.1 Gammaproteobacteria bacterium | reverse complement strand
GCAGGCATCGCCATGGCAGCCACGCCGGTCAGTGAATATCCCAGTAGGGATCTTCTGTTGAGCATGCGATCTATTGAATTACCATCTTGCATCTGTTTTCTTTGTCTCTTTAATTCTTTATTTCGTCAGCTGGTGAATCTGCAGCATGCGGTGGTTGAGTTAAACGCCCGCAATAATGCCGGTGCTGTCAGCAAAACTCTCAGCCTCTATGCCCAGCTTGTTCAAAATAGTCAGATGCAGATTGGCCAGTGGGGTACGTTCCGGCAACACTATATGCTGGCCACCCTGTTTCAGAGTGCCCTGACCGCCGCCCATCAGCAGATTTGGTACCGGATAATTGTCGTGGCGGTCACTGTTGCTCATGTTGGACCCATACATGAAGATGGAGTTGTCCAGGACGCTGCCTTCACCATCCGGTGTTGCGGCCATCTTGTCGAGGAAGTTGCGGAACTGTTCCATATGCCAGGTCTGAATGCGTACCAGTTTTAACAGACGTTCCCTGTCATCAGCATGGTGGGATACCGGATGGAAGGCATCGGGTACACCAATATGATTATAGGTGCGGTTAGTGCCTTCAGAGACCATCATGTAGGAAATCACCCGGGTCAGGTCCGCCTGATAGGCAATGGCAATGAGATCAAACATCAGACTAACCTGTTCGCCAAAATTATCCAGCTCACCAATAGGGGCGGTGGGCAGGTCGACACCGGAGAGATCCTGCTGAGTTGCTTTTTCAACTCGTCGTTCAATTTCACGAACGGTATTCAGATAACCTTCAAGTAACTGTTTGTCTTCAGCGCCCAGTTCCCGCTGCAGGGAGCGTGTGCTATCCGCGACCATATCCAGCAGGCTGGCCTGCTGACTAAGAATGGCATTGCGTTCTTCAGGGGTATCACCTTCACCAAAAAGCTGGGTGAACAGTTTGCGCGGATTGTATTCCATAGGCAGGGGAGAGGTGGCATTGGCAAAGGATAAAGTCGAGCTGTAGTAACACCCGGAACTGCCACAGGCTGCGCCCTGAATGGTGGTTTCAGCAGCTACCTGCAGGGAAGGCAGGGCAGTTTCCTGACCAAGATGGTCGACGATAACCTGGTCCAGAGTCTGCGTCATGCTCGCTCCTGCTGCACTCTCATCGGGACGTACACCACTGAGCCAGGTGGCTGGATTGAGGGTGTGCACAGAGCCCTTGCTGGCTTCATTAAGCAGGTTGCCAAAGGAGCTCAGGGACTTTTTGTAAGGTTCCAGCGGTGCCATGATTTTATTCAGTTTCAGGTCGTCCCTGCTGCCACCGGTGGGATGCCAGTGATCCATTTCTGCCCCGTAAGCGGTGTTATGCATGACGGCGCCATGGGGAATATAGAAAAATCCCACGCGTTTGTTGCCGGCAGCAGCGGTCTGGGCCAGTGAGGTTGCTGCTGGCACCATGGCGCTGAGAAATGGCAGGGCAATAGAGGCGCCGGTCCCTTTTAACAGTGCTCTTCGCGATAAATGTTTCTTGGTAATAAACATGGGGGTATTTCTCCTCAGTTTCCTGACCTGGCAGGTTCTGTCGTCATTGCCACGGTGGCGGCTTCCTCTGCATGGGGCCGCGCCTGCAATCTGAAAGCATCGCTGTTTACGATGCCCATAATAATACTATAGAGACGGTAATCGTCTGCGCCAGCCTGCTGCACAATAGCGCGCACCTGGGGCATGTCAAAATATTCAAGTTCCCGTGACAGGGCGTACATCATCAGCTTTTCGGTCAGCGTCTGAACAAACTGTGCCGGGCGACGAGAAAGTTCGCGGCGCAATTCCACCGGGCCGTTGATGGGAATATTAGCCGGCATCACGGTGCGTGCATCAATGGCGGTCTGGGCAGCTAGATCCATGTCGCGCCAGCCGCCAGTAACGGTGTAGTTTTCCAGCGCCAAACCAATAGGATCGATAACGCCATGACACTGGTTGCAGCTTGGATTTGCCCGATGCTCTTCCAGTCGTGCACGTAAAGTCGTTGGTTTTTGCCCGTCGGGTATATTCAGATCGGTTTCTACATTGGGCGGCGGGGGAGGTGAGGGAGTACCCATCAGTTTCTCCAGTACCCAGTCACCACGCAGTACCGGTGAGGTACGATCGCCATAGGAGGTGCGCAGCAGAACTGCACTTTTTCCCAGCAGTCCCCAACGTCTTTCGTCGCTAAGCTCGACTCGCCGAAACTGGGCACCATAAACTGAATCGATACCATAGTGACGCGCCAGTCTCTCATTGAGGAAAGTATGGTCGGCGTTCATCAGTTCGGTCACCGGCTGGTCTGCCAGCAGAATGCTGGCCAGAAAACGTCTGGCTTCCTCGCCGAAATCATCTCGCAGGGCATTACTGTAACCGGGGAACTGACCGGGAGTGGGATCAACATCTTCCAGGTCATCCAGGTTTAACCACTTGATAGCAAAATTATCGACCAGAGCGTTGGCACGAGGATCATCAAGCATGCGCCTTACCTGTTGTGCCAGCACAGCCGGGTCACTCAGGTTACCGGCAATAGCTGTTTCCAGCAGTTCCTGGTCGGGAATCTGGCTCCACAAAAAAAACGACAGGCGCGAGGCCAGTTCCATATCATCCAGAGCAAAATAGGCGGCTTCCTCACCAGCTTCAGGGGTTACGCCCCGATACAGGAACCAGGGGTTGGCCAGTACTGCCGCCACTACCTGTTCGATGCCACGGTCGAAACCGTTTTCTGCCAGACCACGCTCAAAAAACGGCATAAGGATATCCATGTCTTCGGTGCGAACCGGACGCCGGAATGCCCTTTTGGCAAGGTTTTCAGTGATCTGTCGTGCGCAAGCCCGCTCTTCATCAGTGCTTGCTGGATAGCAGACAAATATTTTTTCCCGGCTCGGTGTCATGGAAATACCGGTAGAATTGAAGGGGCCGGTTACCTCAACACCACTTTGCATGCGTGGCATGCGACTGAGGTCGCCACTGTCTGACCACCACAGGGATTGCGATCGGGCCCTTTCAACAAAAGTGACTACCACTTCATGAGTGCCAGCTTTCACATCTACCGGAATTCCACTGAAGCGCTGCATAATCTGATTGCTGCCGGCGGGTCCCAGACGATCCACCAGTTCCAGATCTTCGGGGCCTCCAACCTGGCCGCGAAAGACGATATTGCCATCTACCAACATGACGACATCATGCCAGGTTTCCAGGGCGCTTGGATTCAGGCCCACACCCAGTCCAAGAAGATTGAAATGATATTGTGCGTCGGCGGGAAAAGTGTGCCTGAAGGCCATGCCGCCTCGACTGCCGGGAGGCATGCCATCCTGATATACGGTCTGGCTGCTCGCGTCAGGGGCATAGTAAGCCACCGAGGTTTTGGCACTGGCGTTACCCACTGCGAGGCTGGCAGCCTGGCGCGCGGCACTGATGTATTGATTAAGAAAAGCCGGCGATACGCTCAGTGCTTCGGCAATATTATCAAAACCATCGACTTCGATTTCTGTTGGCAGGAAATCTTCAGCATTGATCGCAACACCAATGAGTTCCTGTACCGAGCGGGCATATTCTGTTCGGTTCATGCGCTGCACCGGCACATGTCCGGCACGGGGAATGCTGTTGTTGGCATCCAGAGTAGTTTCAACCCAGCTTACAAATTCATTGATATTTTTCTGTTCTGGCTGCGGACTGCCCGGTGGTGGCATAAGACGACCGCGCAGTTTGCGTACGGCTTTCTCCCATACATCAGGTTCTTCCATCAGACTGCCCGGGGTCATCAGGTCAAAGGCCACTTCCCCGGCCCAATCTTCGTAGTTATGACATTCAAGGCAATACTGATCCAGCATGCCCCACTGCGTATGGTCAGCACTATTAATGCCAACAGTGCTTTCCTGTGCCAGGGCCGAAAAGCTGGTGCTGATGGCGACAAGGCTGAGTAATCCGGTAAATCGCTTCATGGTGTCTCAATTACTAATAAAATCAAAAACAGGGAATGAGTCTATTATCCCATAGTTTGGAAGTCGAGAATGTGGAAAATTACTTCCCCCTTTATTTTCATAATTGTCCGGCCCGACTGCGCTTGCGGGTCCATTGCTTTCTTTTGCAGGATTGCATTTAATGAAATGAAAAAAAGGGGGCGGAGTTCTGCTTTGACACCATGTTGAATAAGTCCTGTAAAAAATAACTATAAAAATTACCTTTAAGGAAACTGTAAAATGACATCGCGTTTGTCGCTAAAACCTGTTTTCAATGTTATTGCGCTTATTCTGCTTGGCGCATTGTCCATCACTGCCGTTGCTGCCGATGCCATTCCAGCTGCCCCTGCCTTTACGGCAGAACAGCTGGTGGCTGCCCCCGCCCGTAACTGGATCACCAATGGGGGCAATGCCTACAACCAGCGCTATTCGCCGCTGGATCAGATCAATCAGGATAACGTTGCCGGGCTGAAGGCAGAATGGCGCACCCGCTTGCGGGGATCCGGCACCGGGCCAAGGAATTCTGCTCAGGGTCAGTCACTGGTCTATGAAGGTATTCTCTATATCATCACTGGAGATAATGATGTCTTTGCCCTGGATGTGGAAAGCGGAGAGATTCTCTGGCAATACACGGCCGATCTGGATCCCGATAGAGTGCATGTATGTTGTGGCTGGACCAATCGTGGCGTGGCCATGGGCGATGGCAAAATATTTTTTGGACGACTGGATGCCATGCTGGTGGCGCTTGACCAGAAGACGGGTGAGGTAGTGTGGTCTATTCAGGACGCTGATCCAGATGCCGGCTACAGCCTTACCACAGCACCGCTTTATTATGATGGCATGGTCATTATTGGCTATGTGGGGGGTGACCTGGGTATTCGCGGGCGCATCAATGCCTATGATGCGAATTCCGGCGAAAAGCTGTGGAATTTCTATACTATTCCTGGCCCGGGTGAATTTGGCCATGACACCTGGCCCCAGGATTCTGACGTCTGGCAATATGGTGGTGCCCCGATCTGGAATACGCCGGCAGTGGATCCCGAGCTGGACATGATCTATTTCACCACGGGCAATGCCTATCCCTCCTTTAATGGCGGTGCGCGTCCCGGGGATAATCTGTTTACTGCCTCCATGCTGGCGCTGGATGCACACAGCGGTGAGTATCGCTGGCACTTTCAGGAGATACGCCATGATATCTGGGATTACGATTCACCCAACCCGGTAATCCTGTTTGATGCTGAAATTAATGGCCAGATGCGCCGTAGCATTGCCCAGGTACCAAAAACCGGATACCTGTATATCCTGGATCGGGTTACCGGGGAGCCCTTGTTTGAAATCAATGACGTACCGGTACCCCAGGTGCCAGGTCGGGCAACTGCGGCTACCCAGCCGATACCGGCCGGTGATCCCATCCTGCCGCACACCATCGACATGGCGCCGGAAGGCTGGCCTCTGGTCAACGAAGGGCGCACCTTTACGCCACTCCCGATGGAGGGAAGTGTCATCTATCGGCCATTGTCATTTGTTAACTGGACACCCAGTGCCTATGACCCTGAATCCCACCTGATGTATATCTGTGCCACCGATCAGATTGGAGCCCTGGTGGCCAGTCCCCGGGATGGTTCGCCTGAATATGTGCCCTATGCGCACACCGATACTTTTGGCAGCACCGGTATTCCGCGTCGGGGTATCTATACGGCAGTTGATTTGAGTACACGGAAAGTGGCCTGGCAGCAGCAGTGGAGTGACCGCTGTTTCAGCGGATCAACAGTGACAGCTGGTGGCCTGGTGTTTGTCGGGCGTAATGACGGCCGTCTCACTGCCCTCAACAGCAGCAATGGCGACATGCTCTGGGAATTCCAGACCGAAACCGGCATTCATCAGTCGGTCACGGTGTTTGAGCACAATGGTAAACAATATATAGCTGCTTTTGCCGGGGGCACAATCTACGCGCCCAATAGTCCCGGTGACAGTGTCTGGCTGTTTTCACTGGAAGGCACCATGGGGGAGTTTGTTCCCGAAGAGGCTTCAGCAGAAGGCAGGCAATCGCCACAGGAATTGTTGGCTACCCTGCCCGGGGGGGATGCTGATACTGGCGCCGGTGAGATTCTCTATAAGCAGATTTGCCTGCCCTGTCATGGCGAAACCGGTCGTGGTGGCGAAGGCGGGGGTGCACCGCTCACCGGTGGTCTCAGCCTTGGTGAAATGCTCAGTGTCGTGGTTTACGGTCGTAACAATATGCCGGCCTTTGGCAATGCGCTGGAATCTAGACAGCTGAAGGATGTGGGAAGTTATATTACCGAGGTATTGTTACCGGATTGAGTCAGCTATCAATTCATCGGGCATGATGTGCCCGGTGAAAATCATGTGGTTCGCAACAGTTCCAGCGGTTTTTGTCGAAGCACTGACAGCGTAGCAATGAGCGCCGTCAATATGCTGAGCGCACAGATGGCGACAATGGTGAAAGCGGTGATGCCTGGAGAGAAGCTCCAGAGGCCATCAAAAATAAACCAGGAAATGCCATAGGACATGGCCAGACTCAGGGAGACGCCCGAGAGAGCGGCAAAGAAGCCCAGAATACCAAACTCTATTTCCACGATTTGTTTCACATCTGAAAAATTGGCCCCCAGAATCTTCAACAGATTGATTTCCCAGAAACGGGATTTCACTTCATAGCGGGCAATGGAAAACAGCACCACCAGTCCGGCAAAAATTGATAAATAGGCCATGACCCGGATTGCCCAACTGATCTGATCGGTAATATCCAGAATACGCGCCACGATTTGCTGAACATTAATCACGCTGATATTTGGCAGGGTATTGACGATACTGTTTTGCAAGGCAATACGATCTGTCTCCTGCACGCCAGAGATAGCAGCGACAAAGGTTTTCGGTGCCGGGTCCAGTACGCCAGGCTGGAACGAAACAAAAAAGTTAGGCTGGAATGAATTCCAGATTACCGAACGCGTATTGATGATGCGCCCTTCAACAGGAACACTCTGCACGTCAAAGCTCATGGTATCGCCAATGCCAAGACCCATGCGTTCAGCAAAATTTTCTTCCAGGGAAATGCCGGGCAATTCGTCAGAGTTAAAGTCCCAGGCGCCTTCCCAGGGTTCACCGGCGACGATATTTTCAGAATCCTTCAATACATCCTGATAGGTCAGGTTCATCATGCGCCGGCGCATTAATTGTTCATCAGGGGTTTCTTCAGGGTCATCAATAACCTGCCCATTCACTGATTCCAGGCGTGCTCTGATCATGGGCGAGAGAAACGACAGGGTATAGTTGCGTTCGGCGATAGTATCCTGCAGCAGATCCAGCTGGTCCGGCTGAATATCAAACATAAAGAAATCCGGCACAGAGTAGTCAGAGGGTTGCGCGATGTAATCCTGAAGACCTTTTTGAATTTGCGGAATCAGATTGATCAGCAGCGAGCCCAGACCGATAGCCAGAAAACAGGACACCGCGCCCAGGCGATTTCGGCTCAGATTACGCAGGGCAATCTTGCGAGTAATACTGTTACCGGCAGTGAATCGGGTACAGCCATAAAGTATTGCCCAGGCAATACCACCAAGAATGAAGATGGCGGCAAGGAAACCCGCGACAAACACCGTGCCAACAAACACACTATTGGCCTGCCACATGGCGAGAAACCAGAAAGTGATAAGGATCGGGGAATAACTGGCCACATGCCTTTTCCAGTGGGGTGCGGAGGAAGAGGGCTGAACATTTTCATGGAACAGGCCAATGGGATTCAGGTCATAAATCTTGGAAAGGATGGGCAGGCAGCAGATGATGCTGCCGACGGTGCCCATAAACAGTGCCAGCACCAGTGAATTCAATTCCATTGAGTTGTTGAAGCCGCGCGGCAAAAAACCGTCAAACAATAATGGCAGTAAGGGCAGGGCAAGAAAGGCGATCATGCTGGCAATCAGCGCGCTAATGGAGCCAAGAATAACAATTTGCACCAGGGTCATTTTATAGGCTTCCCTGGGCGTGCCGCCAAGAAACATGAGTATTGCCATGTCCTTGAAGCGCGAGGTAAAAAACGCCCGGAACAAATAGGCCGCTCCTACGCCGGCAAGGAACAGTGCGATCAGCGCGATCAGTCCAAGGTAATCATTCATATAACCCAAGACTTCACCCAGGTCTTCGCTTTCTTCCTGATGCGTGGTCATGCTCAGGCGTCGGGTGTCACGGTAAACTTCCTGTTCCATGTCCCGGAACTGCTCTTCCAGTTCGCGGTAGTCGTATTCATAACTGGTAGGTAATTTGTAAAAGCGTGAATAGGTAATGCGACTGCCGAGCTGAATCAGTCCGGTATTCTCGATTTGCTGCAATCCCATATAAATAGCCGGAAAGTTCGACATAACAGAAATGGTGCTGCTGGGATCCTCCATAATCACATCGGCAATGATGTATTCGCTGTCGCCAATTTTCAGGCGATCACCGATCTCCAGATCAAGGATTACCATCAGATCCCGGGCCACCCAGACTGAATCGCTGTTAATCAGCTCAGCCCTGGCATTACTCCGGGCAACCGATCCTGACTCCTGCAGGATAATGTCACCATACTGGGGATAATTATCATCGATACCGATAAGCGTACTCATGCGCGAGTTTTCGGGACCGGCGATCATGGAAAGAAAGGAAATCTGATCCGAGGTGGATTCGATGCTGGTATCAAGAAGGTTTTCCGATAACTCATATTCCTGTGCTGTCAGAGGAAAGCGAGAGGAGATCTGTATATCGGCAGTAAGAATGGATTTGGAATTGTTTTCCAGATGCTCGTCAATGGAGCTCTTGAAAGAATCAAGTGCTATAAAACCAATCAGTCCAATACCAAGATTCAAAATAAAGAACAGGCTGAACTTGAAGTTATTGGTGACTTCCTTGTTTGCCAGCTGTAGCCAGAGCATTGCTTATTTCTCGTTTCTTTTTATAAAACTATTTTTTAAACGCATTTTCTAAAAAATATTGCGGTGTACAAGGGATTAAATAAACCTGCCATCCTGAAGACGTTGTTGTCTGGCGCAGCGCATTGCCAGTTCTTCATTATGGGTGACGAAGAGCAAGGTCATATTGTGTTTTTCAACCAGGTCGAAAATCATGCTGCTGACATACTCACCGGTTGTGCTGTCGAGATTACCGGTAGGCTCATCGGCCAGCAAAATACTGGGCCTGACCACCATGGCGCGAGCAATGGCGACTCGCTGACATTCGCCACCGGAAAGCTGGTGCGGAAAATGGTCAAGACGTTTGCCAAGACCCACATGCTCAAGGGCCTCACGGGCTTTTTCGCCTGCGTCCCTATCCTTGAATAAATCCAGTGGCAGGCTGACATTTTCCAGTGCGGTAAGATGTGACATCAGGTGAAATTGCTGGAAGATAATGCCAATATTTTTAGCGCGAAACTTGGACAGAGCCTCTTCGTCCAGCTCATGCATATCCTGCTGATTGAGCACGATAGATCCTGAACTGGGACTGTCGAGACCAGCCAGCAAGGTCAACAAGGTAGACTTGCCACTGCCGGACTGGCCCAGAATAGCCAGTGTTTCACCGGCTTCCATTTCCAGGTTAAGGTTTTTCAACACTTCGATCGGCTTTAGATGTGTCGCCGTTTGAAATGATTTATTCAGATCTTTTATTTCAAGAATCATAGGTAATTACAAGTCGCTCGATAGGCCGTCGAAAAGTCTGTGAGAATAAAGCAGTCCCCCGGTTATAGCAATGAAGCCCGGTGTCACTCGACAGTATGAAGTGACGTCATGTCAGGGTTGTTTTACTGGATTGCATATAAATCTTCATGGCAGTGCTTTATAAGAGTAAATACGTGCGCAGTACCAGAGCAGATCAGGAAACAGGTCCCGGGTAGTTATACCAGGTACTCATAAGAATTGCTTACAGGAGTAAATTACCGGACTAAATTGTCAGGGCAAATAAGACAATAGAAATTGATAGACCGTCTCGGCGACAATGCGAGTCCCTTCCGCATTGGGATGAATGCCATCGGCCTGATTGAGCTCGGGTATCGCGGCGACATCCTGCAGTAAAAAAGGCAGCAGGGGGATGTCATACTGTTTTGCCAGTTCGGGAAAAACATTGGCAAAGGCTTCAGTGTATTCCGCTCCATAATTGGGCGGTATCTGCATGCCGGTAAGAATTACCTCGACATCATTGGCGATGGCGTAATCAATGGTTTTCGACAGGTTGGATTTCATTTCCTCGACGCTCAGGCCGCGCAGACCATCGTTGGCCCCCAGGGCCAGAATCATCAGGTCGGGCTGTGAGCGAATATACCACTGTAATCGGCCAAGGCCACTGGCAGAGGTGGAGCCACTGATACCGGCATTGATAATACTGACATTGTCCAGATTGTCAGCCTTTAACTTTTCCCCCACCAGACTGGGAAAGGATTCAGCTTCTTCAAGGCCATAGCCTTCGGTGAGAGAGTCTCCCAGAAAGACAATGGTAAACGGATCATTTGCAGGCGTTTGCTGAGCCATCAGGCTCGGCGTTACAGGCGTCATTGCAAGACAGCCCAGTGACAGAAAGGCGGTAGTAAAAAATTTTCGGAAGTTGTTTTTGTTCATCAGTGTTAACAGAGTGTTGCCGGTTATTATCAGTTAGCTGGAGTCAGCAAGAAGCCGCTAAAGCGTGTTAAAATTTGCGCCTTATTCTAGCGCAAATCAGAAGTTACCGCATAAAGACCATGAGCCAGGGTAATTTCTTGCAAACCGGACCAGCAAAAGTCTGCATTATGGATTGTGTTATATAACGATACTATCCAGGGCGCTGGCAAAGCAGTCATTCACAGATCAAGTAGTAAGTTCAGGAGAAGGTTATATGTCGATTATTCGCCAGGAAGATGTCATTCAAAGTGTTGCCGATGCCTTGCAATTTATATCTTACTACCATCCACTGGATTTTATTCAGGCTGTTCATCGTGCCTACGAGAGAGAAGAATCACAGGCCGCAAAAGATGCCATGGCCCAGATTCTTATTAATTCGCGCATGTGCGCTGAAGGTAAGCGCCCGATTTGTCAGGATACCGGCATCGTCACTGTTTTTGTCAAAGTTGGCATGAACATCCAGTGGCAGGGTGATTTGAGCCTGGACGATATGATTAATGAAGGCGTCAGGCGCGCCTATACCCACCCCGACAATGTGCTGCGTGCCTCGATTCTCAGCGATCCCGCCGGTGCCAGAAAGAATACCGGTGACAACACCCCTGCTGTAATTCACACCTCCATAGTGCCCGGCGATACTCTGGATGTGCAGGTTGCTGCCAAGGGTGGTGGCTCGGAAAACAAGGCCAAGCTGGCCATGCTCAATCCCAGCGATGATATCGTTGAATGGGTACTGAAAACCGTTCCTACCATGGGCGCCGGCTGGTGTCCTCCCGGTATGCTGGGAATTGGTATTGGGGGTACCGCTGAAAAAGCCGCAGTGCTGGCCAAGGAATCCCTGATGGATCCGGTTGATATCGATGAGCTGCGACTGCGTGGGCCAAAAAACAGGGTGGAGGAGTTACGTCTGGAACTGATGGAGAAGGTAAATGACCTTGGTATTGGTGCCCAGGGGCTTGGCGGCCTCACCACAGTGCTGGATGTAAAGATCAAAGACTATCCTACTCATGCAGCGTCCCTGCCAGTGGCCATCATTCCCAATTGTGCCGCCACCCGTCATGTCCATTTTGAACTGGATGGCAGTGGGCCAGCCGAATTTACCCCGCCAAAATTGAGTGATTGGCCGCAGATAACCTGGGATGCCGGTCCCACGGCGCGCCGGGTTAATCTGGACACAGTGACCAGAGAAGACATTGCCCAATGGCAGCCCGGTGAGACATTGCTGTTATCCGGCACCATGCTGACCGGACGTGATGCAGCCCATAAACGCCTCCTTGGTTTGCTTGATAGTGGCGAAGGGCTTCCTGAAGGCGTGAATCTCAAAGACAGGTTTATTTACTACGTTGGCCCGGTAGATCCGGTGCGCGAGGAAGTGGTGGGACCGGCCGGCCCTACTACAGCCACGCGTATGGATAAATTTACTGATCAGTTGCTGGAGCAGACCGGACTGATGGGCATGATTGGCAAGGCAGAAAGAGGGCAGGTGGCCATAGACTCCATCAAGAAACACAAAGCGGTTTACCTGATGGCGGTGGGAGGCGCGGCCTATCTTGTCTCCAAGGCTATTCGCAAGTCCCGTATTGTTGCCTTTGAAGATCTTGGTATGGAAGCTATCCATGAGTTTGTGGTCGAGGATATGCCGGTAACGGTGGCAGTGGATGTGAATGGCACCTCAGTACACCAGACCGGCCCGGCTGAGTGGTTCAAAAAAATTCATGATGCCCAGCCCGTGACGGTTAAGTAAGAGCCGATATAGGATGAAGGATAAAGGACAAAGGAGACAATCTGCGCGGGTGATCTGAATCCGGCTTTGGCCCCTTTTTTCCTTTATCTTTTCTCCTTTATCCCCAATCTTTTATCCTTTATCTTTACTGCTCTTGTTTCTTAAAAGAGTAGTTCATAATGAAAATAATAAAACTCTTTTGTTTGATTCTCCTGAGTCAGTGCGTGCTGGCGCAGACCGCCGACCCACAACGGGGGCAGGCCGTCTTTGCGGAATTTTGTACCCGCTGTCATATTCCTCTGGAAATTCAGATACGGCTGAATAATGACTGGCTCGGCCATCGCGCCAGTGAATTGCTGGAACGTATCAGTACCACCATGCCTGGAGAAGGGGCGGGAACACTTACCCGGCAACAGTATCTCGATGTAACTGCTTTTGTACTCACCATCGGTGGCATGGAAACCGGTGCAAGTCTTGCGCTGGAAAGTTTTTCTTCCCTGGTGATCAATCCTTCCCAGACAGATTTGGCGCAGACACCGGAAGTGGCCTGGGCTGATTTTAACGGCGATCCGGGCTCCAATCGCTACTCCCCGTTAGACCAGATAAATGCTGACAATTTTTCTGATCTGGAAATCGCCTGGCGCTGGGATACGGCGAATATCGGCCCGGTTCCTGAAGGTAGCAGCGTCACCTCTCCCCTTATGATCAACGGCATTCTCTATGCCACCGCAGGTGTGACGCGCAATGTTGTGGCCATGGATGCTGCCACGGGTCAGTTGCTCTGGATCTGGAGACCGCAGGAAGGGGAACGTTTTACCCTGGCGCCACGCAAGGGTTCCGGTAAAAGCCTGTCCTACTGGAGTGATGGCATCCGTGAAATTATCTTTACTGTGACACCTGGTTATTATCTTGTGGCATTAAATGCCCGAACCGGTTTGCCGGTGAAAGAATTTGGTGCCGGCGGCTGGGTGGATTTGCAGCAGGGTTTGCGTCTGGGGCCGGGGCGGCCAGATCTTGATATCGGGCTGAGCTTTCCGCCGCTGGTGGTAGATGATGTAGTGGTAGTAGGGGCTTCTCACCTGGTGTCGGTCCGTCCTGTCAGTGCCGCCAATGTGAAAGGCGATGTGCGCGGCTATGACGCCAATACCGGTGAACTATTATGGACTTTTCATACTATTCCCGAGCCCGATGAATTTGGTGCTGAGACCTGGCTGGGTAATTCCGCTGAATACACCGGCAACACCGGGGTCTGGACCCATATGTCGGCAGACCCGGAATTGGGCCTGGTGTATTTGCCAGTGGAAACACCGACCGGTGATCTCTATGGCGCAGACCGGCCAGGGGATAACCTGTTTGGTAACTCCCTGGTTGCGGTGGATTACAGGACAGGAGAAATGCGCTGGTATTTTCAGCTCATTCACCATGATATCTGGGACTGGGATATTCCTACCTCACCGATTCTGGCAGACATGCCGGATGGACGTAAGCTGGTGGTCCAGCTTACCAAGCAGGGCATGGCTTATGTGTTTGATCGTGCCACAGGAGAGCCGGTTTGGGATATTGTAGAAAGGCCGGTGCCTCAATCCGATGTGTCAGGCGAAGTCACTTCCTTGACGCAACCATTTCCCACCAAGCCGCTACCCTATGCCCGTCATGGCATGAGTGTGGATGAATTGATTGATTTCACCCCGGCGCTGAAAGCAAAAGCAGAAGCGCATCTGGCGAACTATCGTTATGGCGAAATTTTTACCCCCGCCTCCAGAGTGGATGATCCCTCGGGTACCCGCGGCAGCATGATACTACCCAGCCCCATTGGCGGTTCCAACTGGCAGGGTGGTGCCTTTGATCCCGAGACCGGCATAGTCTATGCCCCTTCAAGGGATATGGCCTGGGCCGCAAGCCTGGAACCCGGGGGAGATGCCTCCTCTGTGGCCTGGATTGCCGGGCCCAACGAAAACACCATTGATGGCCTACCACTGATCAAGCCGCCCTGGGGGCGAATTACTGCTATCGATATGCAATCGGGCGATGAATTGTGGTGGATTGCCAATACTGATACGCCGGAAGCAGTCCTTAACCATCCGGCCTTGCAGGGCGTGGAGCTACCGCGGACCGGTTCCCCCAGCCTGGTGGGGATCCTGCTGACAAAAACCCTGTTGATTAGCGGTGAAGGTCCTGGCGGCAAAGCCTTGTTGCGTGCCCATGACAAGGCTAGCGGTGAAATACTGGCTGAAATAGATTTGCCGGCTTCCCAAACAGGTATGCCGATGACCTATCTGCTCAATGGCAAACAATATATCGTGTTGACAGTTAGTGGCGGTGGCAAGTCCGAAATTGTGGCACTTGCGCTGCCGGATTGATCGGAAAATTGCTGCTGGAATAAAAAGGGACTAAAAAGGGGACGCATTTATTTAATACCTTAAATTTGTTAAGTATCCTTAAAGTCAGAAATTAAATAAATCCGTCCCCTTTTTTTCGCTTTTTTCATTTTTCTCATAAAGTGACTCAGGCAAGGGTTTTTCGGTATTATCCTTGGCCTTCGCCCGCTGTTGAATTGGAGTAAGTATGAGCGACCGTAAAACCCTCGTTGCGCGCCTTGAAAAACTGGATGCCTGTGCGGTTTCTGACGCCCTGGACTCCCTGCAAATGTCCGGTGCCGAGTCCGGTATTCCCCGGCGCTCAACCCGGCAGCGAATCGCCGGCGTGGTGCAAACCGTCAAACTGCATGACCAGCCCCCTGCAGGCGGCTCCAAACGTCACCTGGGCACAGCGGCAATCGAGTCAGCAGATAATCACACCATTATCGTTGTTGAACAGCGCACCGGAATAGACTGTGCAGGCTGGGGTGGCGTTCTTGCCAATGCAGCAAAGGTCAAGGGGGTACGCGGCGTTATCATGGAAGGACCGGCAAGGGATATTGATGAATATGAGGAAATCGGTTTTCCGGTGTTCTCCCGCTTTACAACACCGCATACTGCCCGTGGCAGGGTCTATGAACAATCCTTTGGCGAACCGATACAGGTGGGCGAGGCAAGGGTTGCTGCAGGAGATTACGTTATCGCCGATGCCAGCGGCATTGTTTTCATCCCTGAGGCGCGAGCCGAAGAAGTGATCGCTATTGCCGAAAAAATAGCGGAAAAAGAACGTCTGATGACAGCCGATGTACTGGCGGGCAAACCGGTTTCGGAAGTGATGGGCACCAATTACGAAAACATGCTGGAAAACAAATAAGCAGCATAAACATCAAGAGTTTAATTATGAGTGACAGGAATATTGAGCGCGCAGCAAAACTGGATACAGCAACTCTCAGTGACGCGCTGGACAAATTACGCATTAGTGGTCAGTGTCTTGGGATCAAGCCAAGAGATCATAATTTTCGGCTCGCCGGCCGCGCCTATACGGTTCTTTACGGTCCGCTGGATGCCGATGATCCAGGTACAGTGGGTGACTTTATCGACAAGCTGGATGAGGGGACTGTTGTCGTTATTGATAACGGCGGTCGCGAGGATGCCACTGTCTGGGGTGATATTCTGACCTACCTGGCTGACAAGAAAGGCCTGGCGGGAACGGTTATAGATGGAGCCTGCCGTGATGTACATTTGTGCCTGAAACTGGGTTATCCCATTTATAGTCGCTCCTATTCCATGCGCACAGGCAAGGATCGGGTTCAGGTAGATGGCGAACAGGTGCCGGTGAACATTGGCGATGCCCGTGTCCTTCCTGGTGATCTGATCAGGGGTGATGCCGATGGTGTGGTATGTATTCCGGCATCGCGGGAAGACGAAGTGTTGGACACGGCTGAGCAAATCGACGCTGCAGAGAATCAGATTAGAAAATACCTGGAGTTGGGGAAAACTATTACCGAAGCGCGAGCAGAGATGAAATATCATAGCTTGCAGACACCGGAAAAATAGATACAAGAGACAAGAGGCAAGAGACAAGAGGTAAGAGACAAACCTTGTAGGTCGGAAAAGGCCGCAGGCCGCCATCCGACGTTTACCTGCAGTGGCGCTTGCCCTGATATTCATTAGTGGCCTCATGCTCTGGTAGCGCAGGGATTTGAAGTTTTAAAACACAAAAGACAAAAGAAAGGGGAAAACCATTGATTATTGATTGCCATGCACACGTTTCATCACCACCACAGTTAGCAATTTATAAGGCCGGTCTTGTCAGTCATCGTGGCTCCCATGGCCGTGGTGCTGTCAGGTATACCGATGAGCAGCTTATGGCGGCCTGGAATAAAAAAGAGATGGCACCTTGTGGTCATCTGGAGCATATGACCAACAACGGTCTTGATATGCAGCTGATTTCGCCGCGCCCATTCCAGACCATGCATTCCGAAAAGCCCGGTTATCTGGTGGAATGGTATATCCATGAAGTAAATAAGATTATTGCCGACAGTGTGCGCCTGATGCCGGATAAATTTTTTGGTGTTGGTGGTTTGCCACAGCAGGGTGGAGAACCGGTCGACGTGGTGTTTGAGGAAATGGAACACTGCGTCAAGGAATATGGTTTTAAGGGTTTTCTGTTAAATCCCGATCCCTATGAAAATGACGGTAACAAGGCCCCTCCAATGGGTGATCGTTACTGGTATCCCTTGTATGAAAAGGCCTGTGAATTTGATGTGCCATTACATATTCATACCGCCGGTTCACGTAACCCGCAGCGCGAACCTTACAGCCTGTATTTCGTTAATGAGGAAACCACGGCAGTCTATGGCTTTGTAAACTCTACGGTATTTGAGGATTTTCCTGAATTGAAAATTGTGGTTTCCCATGGGGGCGGTGCCATGCCTTACCAGATAGGCCGCTTCAATGCCGGCTCTGTGCGCTCAGGTGCCCAGGGTTCTGATAGCAAGGGCCTGTTCGTTGATCGCATGCGTAATATGTATTTTGATACCGTGCTCTACAGCAAGGATGCCCTTGAGCTTCTGATCAAGGTGGTGGGTGTTGATAGAGTACTCTATGGCTCTGAATGTCCTGGAGTTGGATCCTCGTTGAATGATGATACTGGCGAATGCTATGACAAAACGGTACCCGTCATTGACAGCATTGACTGGTTAAGTGATGTGGACAAGGAAAAAATATTTTCCGGTAATGCCAAAAAGGTATTCAACCTTGATATATGAAGCTGTTGATGTTTTTCATTACTGAATAAAGGTATGAATGCGTCGATAGCTGTACAAGTTTTTATCGTTTTAAAATGGAATCAATTGAATGGCTGAAATAGTCCTGGGCATGTGGACCACTCATGGTCCTATCCTTAACACCACGCCGGAAGAGTGGATGCTTCGTGTCATCAATGACAAGCGCATTCCTCACTGGTTCCGCGGCGAGCAGTATTCTTTTGAAGAGTTGACTGCACTGCGTAAAGACGAAAACTTTGCCGCCCAATTTACCCTGAAAGAGCGAACCCGCCGCCATGCCCGCTGCCAGGCTGGTGTCGCGAAACTGGCTGAAATCTGGAAGCAGGTAAAACCGGATGTAGCCGTTATCATGGGCAATGATCAGCGTGAGCTGGTGATGCCTAGTCTGCAACCAATGTTTACCGTTTATCATGGTGATACTTTCTGGCAACAACCTTTACCGGAAGAAAAATCGGCAAAACTGCCAATCGGGATCAAGGAAAGTGAATGGGCCTACCGACCCGAGCAGGAAGTAATCTGGCCAGGACTACCGCAACTGGCCCATAAGGTAATTGAAAAAGGCCAGGTACAGGGTTTTGATTTTGCCGCATCCAGTGAATGGCCCGACATGGGTGA
The DNA here is from genome assembly GCA_024644515.1 of Gammaproteobacteria bacterium. Classification (GTDB taxonomy): domain Bacteria; phylum Pseudomonadota; class Gammaproteobacteria; order Pseudomonadales; family Pseudohongiellaceae; genus Eutrophocola. The sequence continues at coordinate 7,984 of JAHEHN010000035.1, read as the reverse complement.
TAACCACCATCATGTGGGTACCCCTCATGCCTTCAGCTGGGTGATTCGCAGGGTAATGGAAGATGCTGCGGTTCCCATTCTGCCCATCATCAGCAATACTTTTTTTCCACCGAATCAGCCCACGTCCAGGCGCTGTTTTGAAATGGGCCAGCTGGTTGGCGAATGTATCAGGGAATGGGACAGTGATCTGAAGGTTGCTGTCTTTGGCTCCGGTGGTATGAGTCATTTCACTATTGATGAAAATCTGGATCAGCAGTTTCTGAAATCCCTGCAAACCCGGGATAAAGACTTTCTTACCGCTGTTCCCCAGAATATCCTGATGCAGGGAACCTCTGAGTACCGTAACTGGATTGCCGCCGCTGGTGCGCTTTTTGATACCAATCTCAAGGGCGATACCATCGATTATATTCCCTGCTACCGTAGTGAGGCGGGGACTGGAACTGCTCAGGGTTTTGTTAGCTGGAGCTGATATGCCAGCCCGGAATTAGAAAAAACTGTGCATGCGTCATGATATTGATGACAGTCATAACCGTTATGATAAGATCGCTGAAATATTACTAAAAAAACTATTTCAAGTAGTTGTGTCCGGGGGAAAGGCTTTGAAATTAAAGACCATAATTCTATCTTTGAGCGTGATCTTATCTGCGTTTTTTGGCGCTCAGTTATGTGCCCAGGAAGGTCATCCACTGAAAGGCACCTGGCGCGGCGAAGTTAATGTCGATGGTAAAAGTCAGGCCCTGGTGATCATCATGGATTATGCGGAAGATAATATCAGCGGTCTTATCAATCCCGGTCGCAGTTCCTTCCGTTTTTCCGATGCAACGCTGGATGCGCCAAACTGGACTGTTAGCGCCAGCGCCATGACACGCGATGATATTGCTGTCCAGTTCACCGCAACACTTCATGAGATCGGCGCCCGCAACAGATACCTTGAAGGTACCTGGACGCAGGCGGGCAACAGCTATCCTTTTAAAGTAACTCGCGAATAGACGAGACTTCCACAGGTCAATAAGAGAGGGGAATAGAGTCATGACAACCATGCAGGAAATGAAAGAAAACTGGGTGGTACTTGTCATTGCCTTCTCGCTGGTATTTTTCTCTTTCGGTGTCCCAAACTTTTCCCTGCCCTGGATCTATCGACCTGCCATGGACGAGTTCGGCTGGAGTAATGCCCAGGTAAATCTGCTTTCCACCGCGAAGTTTCTGGTCGGTGCACTGGCAGCCCTGGGTATGGGGATCATGATTGACCGGGTGGGTGGCAAGGTGTCGGTGTTACTGGGTGCCCTGAGTGGCGGTTTTGCCATGTTGATGTTTCTTGTGGCAACCAATCTCCCCATTTATTACCTCGCGGGGGGCATGCTGGGACTATCTGCTTCCTCCATTGTGGCCGCCATGAAAGTTATCGTGTCACGACTGTTCGATATTAATCAGGGCATCGCTATCGGCATAGTGTTGGGCGGCACCAGTGCCGGACAACTGGTGATGCCATTGATCTGGTCGCCACTGCTTGATGCCGGAATTAACTGGCGTGAAATTTTCGCCATGCTGAGCCTGGGATCATTTCTCATTTCTACGCCGCTGTGGATTATCTTCATGGCGAAAACCGGAAAGACCCAGGATATTATCAATGCCAGTTCAGCCGCCCATAAGGATGGCCTGACCATGTGGGGACATTTCAAGGAAGTCTGTCAGGGAAAAGGTTTCTGGCTGCTTGCCATTGCCATTTTCCTGGTGTCAGCAGTGGATCAGGCGCTGATGCAAAACTACGTTACATTTTTGCGCTCAGACCGCGGGCTTAATCATCGTGATTTTGCCTGGCTGGTTAGCCTGGTCAGTGTTCTGGCCATAGCCTCCAAAGTTGGCTCGGGCTGGTTCTATGACCGTTTTTCCATTCCCGGCATCCGCTTTTTCTATTTTATGCTTGGCGCCTCGGTGATACTGGCATTGCCAGTCACTGGTATTGGCACCATGGCGATCTTTCTCATCGTGCGTAATGTTGCCCATGGCGGCATGATTGTCGAGGCGCCTGTAATCACCAAGCATTATCTTGGTCCTCGCAATCTGGGTATGACTATCGGGGTAGTGTCTGTCTTTGTGAACCTGGGTTTTGCCGTAGGCCCGCCCTTGCTTGGCTATCTGTACGATCTTAATGGTAACTATACCTTTGGCTTTGTGCTGTATTCTGCAGTCGCCATACTTGCCGGGATATGTCTGCTGCCACTGAAACCGCGTTACTGGACACCACCGAGAAAACGCAAACAGGAAAATCCCGGCACGGCGTCAATGCAACCTGCTGCTACCTGACTTAATGATTTACTGAGCATTAAATTAGCGAAAAAAAAGAGGCCTGAAGGCCTCTTTTTTTTGCTTATGTTTTGCTGAAAGTAAAACTGCTTACTGCACCAGGCTTTCACTGCCCATCATGTGAAACTGATCAATATTATTATCCTGGCAGAAGTATTCGATAAACTCCTGGTCCGGCTCCCAGGTTTTGGTCCAGACCGTTGACCAGGGTGCGGTGTAGGCCTCGGGATCATCGATGGTGATTTCATAACGCAGGGTATCCATCTGCGGGCGTGAAATACGCTCAACTAGATGCAGGCTTTCCGTATGCGGATAGCCTTCCCGATGCAGCCAGAAGCGCTCATTGAAACCAATGGTATCGACAATCAGGGTATCGCCTTCCCAGCGTCCGATGGAATGACCAAAGTAGGAAGGATTGATATAGTCGGGATGACCGCGGCCATCCATATGGATTTCACGCCAGGGCCGCGTTGAGCCGCCGGAATGAATAAAAATCTTGCTCATGTGTGGAACCTGAACCAGTTGCAAGCCGAAAGGTACAGCAAACTGGCGTGGACCACCGGGAGGTGCACAGCGTACATGGGGATCGTCTTTCGCCAGTGTGGCCTGACGATAATCATAAAGCGCACGTGACCAGGGTTTGAAAGGGACTTCATCAGGTGGCGGGTAATCCGCGCCTGCAACCATCGGGCCGGGGCCACGCCCCCACAGACCCAGTCCGTCTTCCTGGGGGCCCAGATTAGGCGTGCCATCAGCCAGGCTGGGAGTTGGACCCTGGGGGTTATAGTCGGCAGCTGAAACAGCGGCAGCCAGCAAGCTGGTTAAAAGCAGTAAGCGCGAAGTCAGTTTTCTCATGATGTTTGTCTTGTTACTCTTTTTCTAATTAGTATTTTTATTCTAATTGTATATTTGTTTTTAATTTTCCTGTCGGGAGAACAGCCGTTTACCGGTCTCTTCGATAACTACCGAACTGGCACTCATTGAAGAGCTGCCGTCACGGGCGAGAGCGCCTTCTACAATCAGGAAATCGCCCAACACCAGTGATTCCCGATTCCAGCCTTGTCGCGCCATGGAAACCGGAGAGCCCAGTTCACAGGCCCAGGTGGACACCTCACCGGTTTCCGGATCTTCCACATCAATATAAAAGTAAGCGTGTGGATTCAACCATTCCACTTTAACCACCACGCCAGTGATTTCTTTACGGGCATCGGCATCGTATTGCGCGGTAAACGCATGATGCGAGAGAGCGGCCTGACTACCCAATAAAGTACTTGCCAACAAAAAAATAGCTGTAGCAGAACGAAAAGTCATTGTTTAATTTCCCCTAACAAACTGATTTTTATAAAGAAATCAGGAATTTAATAAAATTTCAATGATCAGGTTATCACAAAATATTTACATGTCTATGCTTGCTAAACGCTTTCACAATTTATCCCATTTATAGCTGTTTATTTGAATTACACCCCTTTTGTTTAAAGGCTTCAGGCGTATTAAAAATAATTACATTTCGTAAGAATTCCTTAAGAAACGCTTGTTAATGTGCACAACATAGAAAAAACATATGGGTGCCAGTCTATGTATTACCTTGAATCAGAAAATAATTTTCACAACCGTGAAAGCCAGGTACGCGAAGCCCTGTTAAGCAGAGTGCTGACTCCTGCCCCCGTCTTTACCCTGCATGGTCGCCATTGTGAGGAAAGACAGGATATAGAAGATTTTATCGCAGGAAAATTCCACAGCAGTTACGGTGCGCAAATCCATGAATTCATGCCCATCCTGCTTTCCATGCGCTGTCTGAATAAATTTTCCGGTGCCATCGGTATGCGCAGAGCCGGCTCATCATCACTTTTTCTGGAACAGTATCTGGATAGTCCGATAGAAGATTGTCTGAGTAATGCGGTCGAGGAAAAAGTTGCGCGAAAAGATATTATGGAAATTGGCAATTTGGTAGCCGGCCGCAAAGGCCCCAGTCAATTTGTCTTCCTCATCGCCACGTCACTCCTGCATCTTGCCGGCTACAAATGGATTACTTTTACTGCAACGCGGGCACTGGCTAACAACCTGAACAAACTTGGTTTTCCTCTGGTGAAGCTGGCTGATGCCACCAGTGATCGTTTGCCAGGTAATGAAGCCAGCGAGTGGGGGGCTTATTACGATACCAAACCCCAGGTTTTTGCTGGCAGTCTTGATGCCGCTGCAGCGCTTGCCCGTGAACGCCCTTTGTTCAGAAAGGCCCTGGTCTTGTATCGCCGAAAAATCAGACGTCTGGCGAAAGAGTTAGCCGGAAACTAAGCCATGAAAATAGATCTGCTGGCTAAAATCAGGACTTCCAGTGCCGGTTCCAAACCGCTTCTGGGAAGTCCAGGAAAAAGCTACACACTTGATGAGATCGACAGCCAGTGTCGTTCTCTTGAAAAAATACTGCAGCAGGAAAACATCATGTTGTTAGCCCTGCATGCGGAAAACGGCCCCTCCTGGGTAGTGGCGGATCTTCTTTGCCAGCGCTTGAATATTTCTCTCGTGCCACTACCCACTTTTTTTTCACCGTTACAGATGAAGTCAGTTATTGAGCTTTGTCAGGTCGACTATTTGCTCACCGACAACCCTGAAGCACTGCAGGTGCTTATCGCCAGTAAAGTTTCACCGAAACACCTTGGCACCGGATTGCAGTTATGCCGGGTACGACATCAGCTGGCTGACTCTGCTGTTTATCCGCAAGAGACCGGCAAGATCACCTTTACCTCGGGTTCCACCAGCAATGCCAAAGGCGTTTGTCTGAGTAACCAGCAATTGTTGTCCCAGGCTGAAACTCTGGCCGCAACAGTTGGCTTAAAAGCCCCGCGTCATCTTTGCCTTCTGCCCTTAAGTACTTTGCTGGAAAACGTCGCTGGAGTCTATGCGCCATTACTGGCAGGTGGCGAAGTCATTCTGCCAACGCTTACAGAGATGGGGTATCGGGGCAGCCGCCTTGTCGAGCCCGGGAAAATGCTGGGATTGATACAACAGATACAACCCGACACTCTGATCCTGATTCCTGAACTGTTGAAGTTGCTGGTTTCTGCAGCCAAAACCGGCTGGCAGGTACCGTCGAGCTTTAAATTTATTGCCGTTGGTGGCAGCAAGGTTGGTAAAGCCCTTCTCAAAGAGGCATGGTCACTTGGCTTGCCGGTATATGAAGGTTACGGACTTTCAGAATGCGCTTCCGTAGTCAGTCTAAATAATTCCGCTGAGCGACGCGATGGCAGTTGTGGCAAACCTTTGGCCAATGTTTTAGTAGACGTGGTTGATGGAGAGATCCAGGTCACAGGCAATGCCATGCTGGGTTACGTCAACCAACCTGAAACCTGGTATCAGGAAAGCATCAAAACCGGTGATCTGGGTTATCTTGATGAAAACGGCTTTGTCCATCTTGAAGGTCGTAATAAAAATATTCTTATTTCCAGTTATGGACGCAATATTTCTCCGGAATGGCCGGAAAGTGAATTACTGGCCAATCCCATGTTGCAGGATGTGGTTGTTTATGGCGATGCCAGACCCTATTGCGTCGCCCTGATTAGCTGCCGAAATCCAGCGTTAAATAATTTATTGATCCAGCAATGGATTGATCAGGTCAATAACAGTTTGCCGGATTATGCCCAGATCAAGGCCTGGCATCGCCTGTCACAGAACCTGGGAGCTATCCCGGGACTATTGACCGCCAATGGTCGCCCTTGCCGTGAGGTGATTGCGGAGCAATTTAAAAATGAAATCTCTGCCCTTTATGCAGATCAGTCCAAAGGTGCAGTCAGGTATGCCGATGAGCCGGCTGAAAAGGAAATAATGTTATGAGCTTTTATCAGAGACTTCTTGCCGAAACAGAACAGGAACGTAACACGTTAATGTCTGCGCCGATTTTTGTGCGCTGCTTCCAGGGCGACATAAACCTGGACGACTATGCAGCCTTTCTTACCCAGGCTTACCATCATGTAAAACACACGGTTCCCCTGTTGATGGCTGTAGGGTCAAAGCTGCCAGAGGAAAAAGAATGGCTGCGCGAAGCCGTCGGTGAATATATTGAGGAAGAGATGGGGCATCAGGAATGGATTCTCAATGATATTGCCGAATGTGGTTATGACAAGGAATTGGTACGAAGATCCAGGCCCCACGCCAGCACTGAGCTGATGGTGTCCTATGCCTGGGACATGATCAATCGTGTCAATCCGCTGGGATTTTTTGGCATGGTTCAGGTACTGGAAGGCACCAGTATCAATATTGCCGAAAAAGCAGCTGACATTATTCGTGAGAAACTTGGCTTGAAGCGCAAGGCTTTCACCTATCTGTATTCACATGGTGCGCTGGATCAGGATCATATCCAGTTTTTCGAAAGCCTGATGAACAAGATCTCGGATGAGGCCGAACAGGAGCAAATAATTCACTGCGCAAAAATGTTTTATAAGCTCTACGGTGATATTTTCCGCAGCCTGACAGAACAACAGGAAGGCCCCGGGCAACCTTCTCAAATCACAATGGAACCCAGACTGCACGCTACCGGTTTGGCAATTTAAGGACCTCACATGGATTTAAGAGGCAAGACAATCCTGCTAACAGGCGCCAACGGGGGTATCGGCTCCATGCTTAGCAAATTTCTTGCCGAACAGCGCAGCAAGCTCGTTTTATGTAGTTTGAGCAGGGGATCTCTGGAAAAACTCGAAAGGGATCTGGCTGCCTCGGGAAATGCCAATGCGCACTGTATTATCGAAGCAGATATTGGTAGCAACGAAGATCGCAAACGCATTGCCAGTGAATGTAAAGCGCTCGGCGGTATCGATTTACTGATTAATCTGGCAGGTGTGCTCGACTTCAGTTTATTTGAAGAACAGAGCGTGGAAGTAATTCAGCGCACCATCGGCATAAACCTGCTGGCACCGATGCTGCTTTGTCATGAATTATTGCCACAGTTAAAGCAAAAGGATGAAGCCACCATCCTCAATGTGGGATCCATTTTTGGCAGCATTGGTCATCCGGGTTTTGTCGCTTACTGTGCCAGCAAGGCCGGCATGAAAACCTTTACCGAGGCGCTTTCCCGGGAACTGGCTGATACCAATATTGCGGTTTCCTATATTGCGCCGCGCGCTACCGCCACGGCACTGAATTCTGACCGGGTTAATGACATGAACAAGGCGCTGGGGAATAGCACCGATACCCCGGATTACGTTGCCAGGCAGATAGTAAATCATTTGCAGCAGGAAAAAGCCCTAAGCTATCTCGGTTGGCCAGAAAAATTTTTTGTAAGGTTAAATGCATTATTACCTTCGGTAGTACACAACGCCCTGGTAAAAAAACTGGGTTTGATCAAACAGTTCGCAAGGTCTTGAGGAGAGAAAACCATGTTCCGATTAATGAAAATGACAGTGCTTGTGATTGCAGCAATAGTATCGCTGCAAGCCAGGGCTGATCTCGACAGTGATATTAGCCATCTCCAGCAACGCTGGGCAGAGGTCAATTATCAGCTGGAAGGAAAAACCCGGCTATCCGAATTTGAAAAACTGGTAGGGGAAGCGATGCAGACCACCAGTAATTATCCGAAGGCCGCTGAAAGCTGGATATGGAGTGGCATTATCAAATCAACCTATGCCGGTGCCAAAGGCGGCCTGGGCGCACTTTCCCTGGCCAAGGAATCCAGGGCTGATCTTGAAAAAGC
>JAHEHN010000030.1 GCA_024644515.1 Gammaproteobacteria bacterium | reverse complement strand
ACAGGTCATGATGGACCTGCTGGAAATGCCAGCGATATTCTCCAGTGCGCACATCAATGGCAACAATGGAGTCGGTAAACAGGTTATCGCCTTCACGCATCGTGCCGTTCATATCAGGGCCGGGATTACCGGTAGAAAAATAAAGCAGTCCCAGTTCCGGATCCAGAGCCGGCGTTTGCCAGACAGTGCCGCCACCAAACTCCCAGGCATTGTTATCCTGCGGCCAGGTGTCATGACCAAATTCACCGGGGCCCGGGATAGTATAAAAGGTCCAGAGTTTTTCGCCGCTGTCAGCATCAAAGGCTTCCACCAGGCCACGCACGCCTTTCTCGGCGCCGGAATAACCGGTAATCACCATGCCGTCATAAAACAGCGGTGCTCCGGTAATACTGTAACCATCCTGCCAGCGCACACTTTGCGTTTCCCAGGCAATTTCCCCGGTGGCTTTATCCAGCGCTACCAATCGCGCATCCAGCTGACCAAGAAAAACCTTGTCATCGCCCAGCGCTACTCCCCGGTTGTCCCAACCGCAACAGACCGCTTCACCCATTTCTTCAGGGTATTGTGAATTGTATTCCCAAAGCATTTCGCCACTGTCCACATCCACAGCAAAAGCATCACTGTCGCCTGTGGTGATATACAGCACACCATCCTGATAGACAGGCGTGCCTTCTGCAGAGTATCGGGTTTCAAGTCCGGAGCCATTTAGATGAACACGCCATTCGGCTTTCAGATCAGAGACATTGTCACGATTAATTTCGGCAAGTGGCGACCAGCGCTGGTTATAAAACGAACCACCATTGGTTGGCCAGGCATCGGTAGGCGCTGCTACCAGGGGATCTGTTTCAAGGGGGCTTGGTCTGGATGCAGGTGCTGGTGATTCACCAACTCTGGCTGCGCTCGGGGCAGATTCAACATCCGCCTGATTGGCTGCTTCATCGTTGCCACAGGCAACCAGCAGCATGGCAAGCAGGAAAATTAATGGCGTGCGAAATTGATTGGTCGTTCTCATGAGTCCCCCTCATATACAGCCCGTGGCTGTAATAAATAAATATCAGGGGATTATATAGAGTTGCAGGTAACTTTTACCACAACCTGACACCCCAACCAGTATCAAAACAGTTAAAGACGATTGTTCAGGCGACGTTGAATGTGCGCCGGATATATCGCAACGCCAAAAATACAAAGGGCCATATAATGGCGCTGGAAAGAGCCGATATCATAAATATCAAATTGGGCGCGGTGTTTTGGCTATTCGCGGTAAGCACCCAGAACGATAATAACTGGTGTATGCCCACCAGAATTAAAATAGTGCTGCTTTGCTGAATCGCTGTAAACATTCGCATGCGCTGGTAAAGACTGAGCGCTAAATAGGCCACAAGTGCCAGGGCCAGGGCATTCAGACCGAGTAATGAACCTTCCAGCACATCCATGAAGAAACCGGTAATCCAGGCACTAAACAGGCCTATTCTGTCTGGCAGCGCTACCACCCAGTAAATGACAACCAGTGCCACCCATTCGGGCCGATAGGCTTCAAGCCAGTCAGGCAGAGGCAGCACGGTAAACAATGCCGCCAGCACCAAAGTACCGAGGATTATCCAGCCGCCATGATGTTTGTTAAATTTTGGTCCCATCTTTTACCGGTCCTTGATTACTTGAACAACAACAGCACATTACGACTGCGCTCAAGCTGGGCAGTGGGTTCTACTGTCACGGTGGCAAAGGGCTCTCCGGGGTCGTGCAGCACATTGCTCACCACCCCTACCGGATAGCCTGCGGGAAAACGCCCACCAAATCCCGAGGTCACCAGGACATCACCCACAACCACATCAAACGTATCGGAAATATTGTTCAACACCAGTCTTTGTAAACTGTCCTGGGTACCCGAAGCAATTGCCCGGTTGCCATTGCGATTGATCTGAATCGGTGTCGAATGCTGGGGATCAGTAATTAGCAGTACCCAGCTGGCATAGGGTTCTACATCGACAATCTGTCCCATCAGACCAAAGGCATCAATTACCGGCTGCCCGATATAGACATCGTGCACACTCCCCTTGTTGATCAGGACTCGCTTGGTAAAGGGATCCGGCGATTCTCCGGTGAGTTGCGCCTGCACTACCCGCTCATCGACAATGCTTGAAGCATTGAGCAGCTCATTGAGTCTTATGTTTTCAGCATTCAGGTGCTCCAGCTTTTGTAATTCGAATTGCTGTTGCAGTAATTGCTGCTTTAAACGCTGGTTTTCGCCAATCAGGTAACTACGACTCTGCAAATTGGAGTTTACGGAATCGGATATGGAGCGCGGGGAATCTGCCAGCCAGTGCAGGGGGGTGACCAGGTAGGACGCATAAAAACGAACCTGTGACAGATAGCTGAAGCGACTGTCCGCCAGCATCATAATCATGGACAGCAGAGCCAGACCGAGCAATCGATAGCCTTGGGATGCACCTTGAATAAATAGGGATTTAATAGGTCAAACCTTTACGATGTGAACACAAAAATAAAGATTAAGGATAAAGGATAAAGGGGAGAAAGTGCAGATCTGAATAAAAAAATAGCGCTTTTCTTCTGGATTTTATTCCTGATCAGCATGACAGCTTGAGGCAGGGATCTGATGAGCCCATACCTCAGCATGATGTTGTGCCGGTTTTTGCCAAAATCATGGCAATTAGCCAGGCCGACTACTGTCAGTGCTATTCCAGTGTTAACAAATCCAGATCGTGAGCATCCATCAGCTCCATGGCCATACCACCGCCTCTGGCGACACAGGTCAATGGATCATCTGCAACGATCACCGGCAACCCGGTTTCTTCGCTAAGCAGTTTGTCCAGATCCCTGAGCAGCGCACCACCGCCGGTAAGGACCAGGCCACTTTCGGCAATATCCGAAGCCAGCTCGGGAGGAGACTGTTCCAGCGCACTTTTAACTGCCTGCACAATAGCTGACAAGGGCTCCTGTAATGCTTCAAGAATTTCATCACTATTAAGGGTGAAGCTGCGCGGCACACCTTCTGCAAGATTGCGGCCGCGGACATCAATCTCGCGAACTTCCTCACTATGAAAAGCACAGCCAATTTCTTTCTTGATACGTTCTGCTGTAGCGTCACCAATCAAGCTGCCATAATTGCGTCTGACATGGGTGGTAATGGCTTCATCAAAACGGTCACCACCGACGCGGACAGATTCGGAATAGACCACGCCATTGAGTGAGATAATCGCAATTTCAGTGGTACCACCACCGATGTCCACCACCATGGAACCGCTGGCCTGATCAACAGGAAGACCGGCACCAATGGCTGCTGCCATCGGCTCTTCAATAAGACGTACTTCCCTGGCACCGGCACTCATTACCGATTCGCGAATGGCACGGCGTTCAACCTGGGTCGATTTACAGGGCACGCAGACCAGTACTCGAGGGCTGGGACGAATAAAGCTGTTTTCGTGAACCTTGTGAATAAAATGCTGCAGCATTTTTTCTGTTACCTGGAAATCGGCAATCACACCGTCCTTGAGGGGCCGTATTGCCGTTATGTTGCCAGGGGTTCGACCCAGCATGCGTTTGGCATCCGCGCCCACAGCCGTAACCGTCTTCTGTCCGTTATGAATACGGATCGAAACCACAGAGGGCTCATTCAGGACGATGCCCTGATCCTTGACATAAATCAGGGTATTTGCAGTTCCCAGATCGATCGACAGATCGTTCGAGAACATACCGCGTAATTTCTTCAACATGAATTTTGATTACCTTATATAAGCAATAATTAGTTATGAATGATGTTTCTATATAAAAAGATCTTAAATAAGCGCGGAGGGATTGGCTCTAATAGTTATTCTTCCAGTATAATCAGCCGTTTTAGCTCGAGCAACTCTAGCAATCACACCTACTTAGAGCAAGAATTAAATCTGAATTGTCAGATTTAAGTCACTATTTGAGCTGAATCGCGCCCATATTAATTATTTGGAGTCTGACATGTCTATTGAACTAGGCGACGTGGAAAACATTGCTCACCTGGCACGCCTCGATCTTACCGGAAAAGAGAAAGAAGAAGCGGCAAGCAGCATGTCCAATATTCTGAACCTGATCGACCAGATGCAGTCAGTGAATACTGATGATGTCGCACCACTCGCCCATGCGTTTGATACCGCCCAGCGCCTGCGGGAAGACAAGGTCACAGAGACCGATCAGCGCGATGAGTTGCAAAAAATTGCGCCGGAGGCTGAAGATGGCCTGTTTCTGGTTCCCAAGGTTATTGAATAATAATCTGTGGTTTGTTGCGCCTGAATACGTTTTCTTTAGAAATTTTTCAATTTAACCCACTGTTCACAATCACAGCATGAGCAGACCAAGCATCAGGATTATTTAAGATGATTGAACTAGGCCTGGCAGCATTATCCAGGGCACTTGCCGATGGCGAGTTTTCCAGTGTTGAACTGACGCAGGCATACCTGCAACAGATTGCACAGGAAAACAGCGATTTGAATGCCTATGTTACTGTCTGCGAAGAACTCGCCCTGTCTCAGGCAAGGGCTGCAGATGAAGCCAGAAGCCAGGGTAATGCCGGGCCATTGACTGGCATTCCTATTGCCCACAAGGATCTTTTTTGTACCCAGGGCATTCGTACTGCCTGTGGCTCAAAAATGCTCGATAACTTTATCGCGCCCTATAACGCCACCGTGGTAGAAAATTTTATCAAGGCCGGCAGCGTCACCCTCGGCAAAACCAACATGGATGAATTCGCCATGGGGTCCTCCAACGAAACCAGCTTTTACGGCCCGGTAAAAAATCCCTGGGATCGTAGCCTGGTACCTGGTGGTTCATCGGGTGGTTCTGCAGCGGCAGTGGCAGCCCGTCTGTGCGCCGGCGCTACCGCAACAGACACCGGTGGCTCTATTCGCCAACCCGCCTCATTTACCGGAATTACCGGTTTAAAACCTACCTATGGCAGGGTAAGCCGCTGGGGTATGGTGGCTTTTGCCTCCAGTCTTGATCAGGCTGGCACCATGACTCAGTCAGCAGAAGATGCCGCCATGATGCTTAATGTCATGGCCGGACTGGACCTCAAGGATTCCACCAGTAGTGATACCGCCGCGGAAGATTACACAAAGGATCTGGACAAACCCCTTGCGGGACTGAAGATCGGCATCCCGACCCAACATTTTTCTGAAGGCCTGAATGCCGATGTAGAAAAGTGCATCAGGGAGGCTATTGCCGAATTTGAAAAACTTGGTGCAACTGTCAAGGAAGTGAGTCTGGATAACAGCCACCTTTCAGTCTCAGCCTACTATGTCATCGCACCAGCTGAAGCATCAGCCAACCTGTCCCGCTATGATGGCGTGCGTTACGGCTACCGCTGCAAAGATCCGGTCAATCTGGAAGATATGTATAAACGCACCCGCAGCGAGGGCTTCGGCACTGAAGTCAAACGCCGCATCATGGTCGGCACCTATGCCCTGTCAGCAGGATACTACGATGCCTATTACATCAAGGCACAAAAAATACGTCGCCTGATCAAGAACGATTTTCAGAAAGCATTCGAGGAAGTAGATGTCATCATGGGCCCTACCTCCCCCCACACTGCTTTTGCCATTGGCTCAAAAAACGATGATCCTGTCACCATGTATCTGGAAGATATTTATACGATTGCTGTGAATCTGGCAGGCTTGCCCGGCATGTCCATCCCGGCCGGACTGGTCAACGGCTTGCCTGTAGGACTCCAGATAGTGGGCAAGGATTTCGCTGAGGCGCAATTGTTGAATGTGGCACACAAATTTCAGCAGGCAACAGACTGGCATGAGAAATCACCGGTCAAATAATTATCAATTGGTTTGAATATTTAAAGCGGCTGCATCGTTAATAAGCAAGAGAGATAAAAAATGGAATGGGAAACAGTTATAGGACTTGAAGTGCACGTGCAATTAGCCACTGCCTCCAAGTTATTTTCCGGCACCAGCACTGAATTTGGCGCGCAGCCCAATACCAAGGCCAATATCTATGATCTGGCAATGCCCGGTACGCTGCCGGTATTGAATGCCGAGGCCCTGCGCATGGCGGTAAAATTCGGCCTGGCCATAGATGCTGAAATTGGCAAGACATCGGTTTTTGACCGGAAAAACTATTTTTACCCCGACCTGCCCAAGGGGTACCAGACATCACAGCTGGACTTTCCAACAGTAGGCAAAGGACAGCTGGTCATCGACATTGAAGATGGTTCCCAGAGAACCATCGGGGTTACCCGTGCTCACATGGAAGAAGACGCTGGAAAATCCCTGCATGAAGATTTCCACGGCAAGACTGGTATCGACCTGAACCGTGCCGGTACGCCCTTGCTGGAAATTGTGTCGGAACCGGATTTGAGAAATGCCAGGGAAGCCGTTGCTTACCTGAAGAAGCTACATTCCATCATTCTATACCTGGGCATTTCCGATGGCGATATGTCGCAGGGTTCCATGCGCTGTGATGCCAACGTCTCGGTTCGTCCCAAGGGTACCACTGAGCTCGGCAACCGTACCGAAATCAAGAACATCAATTCTTTCCGCTTTGTGGAAAAAGCCATCAATATCGAAGTGCAACGCCAGATCGACATTATCGAGGACGGTGGAAAAATTGTGCAGGAAACCCGCCTCTATGATGCGGACAAAAATGAAACCCGCTCCATGCGCAGCAAGGAAGTGGCCAATGACTATCGCTATTTCCCGGAGCCGGATTTACTACCCATCGTCATTGATGATGCCTATATTGAATCCGTGCGGGCCACCTTGCCGGAATTACCTGACATCAAAAAACAGCGCTTTCAGGACCAGTATGCTCTGAGTGAATATGATGCCATGATATTGTCCAGCGACCTGTCCACTGCTGACTACTTCGAGGAAGTGGCGAAAGCATGTGGAGACGCAAAACTCTCAGCTAACTGGGTGATGGGTGACCTGCAGGCCAGCCTGAATAAATATGAAATATCTATTTCCGAAAACCCGATCAGTTCAGAGGCTCTTGCTGGCCTGATAAAACGCATCAAGGACAACACCATCTCTTCCAAGATAGCCAAGACTGTGTTCGAAGCCATGCTGGCAGGTGAAGGTGATGCTGACAGTATTATTGAAAGCAAAGGGTTGAAACAGGTAACTGACACCGGTGCCATTGAAAAAATGGTGGATGAAGTGATTGCCAACAACCCGGCTCAGGTGCAGCAGTTTAAAGAAGGTAAGGAGCAGGTAATCGGTTTCTTTGTAGGCCAGATCATGAAGGCCTCTCAGGGCAAAGCCAATCCAGCCCAGGTTAATCAACTGCTGAAAGAAAAACTCAGTAGCAAGAAAAAATAACGCCTATTCAGCAAAAACCATAAAGACAATAATTACGAGAATGACAACATGAAAGCAGAGAAAAAAACCGGTGCCGACAGAACCCAGCCAGCCGTACGTGACGAATGGTGGAGTGATGAGCGGGTGCAATCTTTTCTGGAACTGGACACCTCCCATGATGAGGCGCCGGATTTTCATATTCTGCAGAAGGCTTATCGCGGCATGGTGCCCGAAGCTTTTTCACGCTTCATCCAGTTTTTCATCGACGCTGGCCGCAATCTGAACGAAGCCAATATGCACGGAGAAACAATTCTGAAAATTGTTTCAGAGCATAGGAATTCCGGGGAATATAGAAAGATACTGGAAAAAGCTGGCGCAAAATAAAAAACAACTGATTTTATCTTCTGCCAAATCGATAAAGCAGAGTAAATTCACGACATTAAAAACTAGTAACGTCGCGGCCTCGAGCTGCCTTTTCTGTCACCTTTTCCGGCATACTTGCTACCTTCCTGTTTGAATTTCGACGGGCGCGAAAACACTGGCGGTTTTGTCAGCAATTCTTCCGGCGGATGTTCACAGGGCAGTTTCATGCCAATGGTTTCTTCAATACCTGGCAGAAGAAAGGATTCGTCCTCATCAGCAAAACTGATGGAGGTGCCCAACAATCCGGCACGACCGGTGCGTCCAATACGATGCACGTAGTCTTCCGCTTCTTCCGGTAAATTAAAATTCACCACATGGGATATCTCATCAATGTGCAGACCACGGCCGGCCACATCAGTGGCTACCAGCACCTGGATGGTATCGTTTTTGAACTCCTCAAGAGTGCGTACACGTCTGGGCTGTGAAATCTCGCCAGACAACAAGCCTACACTGACTTCATTACGATGCAGGTTATCAGCAAGGCGCCTGGCCTGATCACGACGATTGGTGAATACGATAACGCGCTCACCTGCATCACTCTGAATCAGGTTATAGAGTAAGTTATATTTCTGATTTGTGGTTACCAGATATACCAGCTGGTTTACATTGTCTGTGGTGAGCTGTTGTGACTCCACTTCAATTTTTACCGGGTTAACTGCCCAGCGATTGGCCAGCTCCATGATATCTTCAGTAAAGGTGGCACTGAACAACATGGTCTGACGGTATTCTTTTTTCGGGGTCGCCGCGACCACCTGACGTACCTGGGGAATAAATCCCATGTCCAGCATACGGTCCGCCTCGTCCAGTACCAGCAGTTCCACCATGCTCAGATCAATATTTTTATTCCTGACAAAATCCAGAAGTCTTCCAGGCGTTGCAGCAACGATATCCACGATATCGTTTTCAAGTTCCCGTTGCTGTTTCTGATAGTCGATACCGCCCACCAGTGTGGTGACATTGAGATTCGCGTACTTCGTCAAGGCAACGGCATCCTTGGCAATTTGCATGACCAGCTCTCTGGTTGGCGCAATAATGAGAGCACGCGGTTCTCCCACATAACGCTCTTCTTCGATGGGATTTTTCAGCAGATCATTAATAATGGTTGAAAGAAACGCGGCGGTCTTGCCAGTACCCGTTTGTGCTTTACCGGTGACATCATGACCTTCAAGGGTTACTTTCAGACTTTGTGCCTGGATCGGCGTGCAGAATTCAAAACCCAGATCATCTACTGCCTTGAGTAGTTCTTCCGGGAGATCGAAGTCTTGAAATTTAACTTTTTCTTCACTGCCAGGGGGGACAGTGACTGGAATTGGATCTATGTTTTCAGTTGTCACAAATGTACTACCGCACCGCTCTTCATTATTTATTTATTTATTCTTCACTAAATTGGTGCGTATCATAACGAAAAGCCGGAACGCATGATATGAAAATATGTAAGCAATGCCAGCGAAACTACCCCGATCATGCAAAATACTGCAGCCAATGTGGTAAAAAGCTGGAATTAATCGGGGAAGATCAAGCGGACAAAATTGAGCGCAACAAAACTACCAGCTCATGGAAGCTTTTCTGGCTCACCCTGGGCGGCAGTCTTTTACTGTCGTGGCTGCTGATGGCAGTATTTCACTTGCCTGTATTCATTCTTGGCGTTTTTCTGCCACTGCTCTGGTACAGCAGCAAAAAGTAGGCATGGAGCAGTTGATTAAATCAGTCCCGGCATCGATAAATGATGAAGGTCTGCTCTCCGTCTACCACACGGGTTGAAGGTACAATAGCATCGCCCCTGTCAGCCGCCCTGTTGCGCGCCATGGTTCTAAGCTCTCTTGCCACCTTGTCTTCATTCCTTTCCAGTAAAGCGCGATCAAGCACTTCTACGGTAGTAGTTCCTGTTCTGGTACAGTTAGCGACTTCGGCGGCGCTAAGAATAGCAACATTTTCACCCTCAGCGGTCAGCTTCACCCAGGAGCAGGAAGCCAATGCAAATACCGATCCCAGACCTATTATTCTGATTAAATTTTTCATAGCGCTTTCTGTATTTTTCCTTGTTATTTTACTGATTGGTTAACAAACTATTCCAGCCAGCTAGTCACGGTTAAACTTGACGTTCACTTCAATACTGACCAGTTCCTTCGCCATATTCAAGTACTGATCCATACCAAAATCAGTTCGATCAAAACTACCGGTTGCCAGCATGCCAATAGTGCTTCCCGTCAGCTTGCCATCAGAGCCTCCGAAAAACCGCACATGCAGGGTCCAGGGTTTGGTAACACCAATAAAATTCAGTTGTCCGTGGAAATCTGCTGTATTCTCGCCGGTTACCTCGACACTGGTCGTGGTAAACGTAGCTTCAGGATATAAAGATGCATTAAACCAGGCACTGCTGTTGACCAGGGTTTCCACCACAT
Source organism: Gammaproteobacteria bacterium (assembly GCA_024644515.1). Lineage (GTDB taxonomy): Bacteria > Pseudomonadota > Gammaproteobacteria > Pseudomonadales > Pseudohongiellaceae > Eutrophocola. The sequence goes on along the minus strand of JAHEHN010000030.1, from coordinate 16,531 downwards.
CACTATCGGCCATGGACAGACTGCCCATTTGAACCGTGGCAGAAAGCCTGGAATTACTCAGATCTTCAAAATCCATTTCAAGGGTAGCGGAATAGTTATCAAAGCGGCCCACAAGATTCAGATAATCCTGTTGCATGACACGAAACAGCACGCTGCCATATTGACGGGTCAGGGTATAACTAACAGTGCCTGAAGTACTTTCAGCGGCATTCACGACTGCTGGACCAGGAGTCGCCAGCGCCAGCAAACCAGCCAGGCCAAGAGCATTGGTCAAGGCAAAGATTTTTTTCGGTAAAAGGTACATTATTGCTCCAGAGCATAGGATTCAAAAGAGGGGGCAATTCTTGCAGGCTCAACCGGTCAGGTCAAATGAGTAATGTACAAATATATACTTTTTGATTCGGGTGAAAGCTTAAAATCGCTTCCACCCGATACTCCAGATTTACTTGATTGGAATCTGCTTGCTGGCAGGCGCCACATCTTCCTTGGGAATATTCAGGGTCAACACGCCATTATCAAATTCAGCTTTTATCTTGCTTTCATTAATATTTTTTCCCAGGTTAAAACTGCGTGAATACTTGCCATAGCGTCGTTCCTGACGAATCACTTTGCCTTTGTCTTTTTCTTCTGCTTCATCCTTGTGCTCGGCAGATATAGTCAGAACATTGTTATCTACTGAAACATTGATATCTTCTTTTTTTACACCAGGAAAATCTGCTTTTACCGTATAGCTTTCATCATTTTCCTTTATATCCACTGCAATATTACCTACTTCCATTTGTGTTTCAGGTAATAATCTGAAACTTGGAAAGCTGTCGCTAAAAAAACTATCCAGCGGGCCAAATGGCGAGTTTTTTGGTATCAGGTTCATAATTACTCCTTCTGTAGTCATTCCGAACAGAGCTATCTATTGTCATTTAATCGGCCAGTTTAATACCTTGCCGTTACCCCTGATTTATGAACATCCGATCGGATTTCAAGAGAGATTAAGAAGGGAATTTTAGTAGTCTTTGATCTGGGTCAAAGGCCGGACGGGACTCAATTACAGCAGGGACATTCAGGATTTTTGTTCAGTTTCATCTCTCGAAACTGCATGGACTGGGCATCAAGAAACAGTAGACGTCCTGTTAATGGTTTGCCGATACCGGTGATCAGCTTGATGGCTTCCATAGCCTGCAGTGATCCGATAATGCCCACAAGGGGAGCCATGACGCCGTTCTCTGAACAGCTTAATGCCTCATCATCGCCTTCCTGATGAAGGCACTGATAACAGGGACTGTCATCGCGGCGATTATCAAAAACGCATAACTGCCCTTCCATTCGAATAGCCGCGCCGGAAACCAGAGCAACACCCTGTTTTACTGCCGCAGCATTGATCACAAAACGACTGGAAAAATTATCGGTACAGTCAAGAATAACATCGGCCTGACTTACTGCTCGCTCCAGAGCATCCCCGTCAAGGCGCTGCTTCAGGGCAGTAACTTTCACACCATCATTTAGTTTACTCAAGGTCTCCGACGCTGACGCCACCTTGCTCTTGCCAACACTTGCTGTCATATGGGCAATTTGTCGCTGCAGGTTACTCAGATCCACGTCGTCATCATCCGCAAGGATCAGATGTCCCACACCACTGCTGGCAAGATACATGGCAGCCGGACACCCAAGCCCCCCCAGCCCGATAATCAGCACCGTAGCATCCAGTAAAGCCTGCTGCCCGGCAATATCCATCTGCGGCAACATGATCTGACGGCTGTAACGAAGAAGTTGGTCGTTATTCATTAAAAACCCCGGATGCAAGAGAAAAGGGACAAGAGACAAGCAAGCGCCTTTGTTGAATTTATATGTATCACTGGGTATCTACTATTAATTTCACAAAATCATTCTCAATAAAACCTGCCCACAAACAAGGAACCACTTTAACCCACCTCTTGGAATCTTCTCCCCTTTATCCTTTTTCCTTTATCTTGCTTGCCTCTTGCCTCTTGTCTCTCTACCCGTCCTTCATCTTGCATCTTTTTTTCGCCCTATAGTTATTCGCTCATGCCCAGCAAGATCCCTGAGTGTCTCAATCTCACTATAACTGAACGCTGCAAACAATTGCCTGACCTGTTCACCCTGTTGGTAGCCATGCTCAAGCATTAGCCAGCCTGAGGGAGTGAGGAATGATGGGCTGTTGCTGATGATATGGTGAATGTCCGCAAGTCCATTTTCTTCCGAGATTAACGCATGTACTGGCTCAAAGCGAACATCGCCGCGCTGCAGGTGAGGATCATTCTTTTCTATGTAAGGTGGGTTACTGAGGATGGCATCAAAGGTTAGTCCGGACAATGGGGCCAGCCAGCTACCCTGAAAAAATGAGATGTTTTTTATGTCCAGATTTTTGGCATTTTCCTGGGCCAGATCCAGTGCCCTGGCCGACTGATCCGTGGCTATCAATTGCCAGTTATCCCGGCCAGAGGCCAGGGCCAGCGCAATAGCACCGGAACCCGTGCCCAGATCAGCCACGCGAATGCTTTCATCCTCTGGCAGTTTAGCCAATGCTGTTTCCACCAGCAGTTCAGTATCGGGGCGCGGGATAAGCACATCATGATTGATCTTCAACTGCAGATCCCAGAACTCTTTCCGCCCCATCATGTAAGCAACCGGCTCACCCGCCTGACGACGCCGGATCAGTTCCAAATAAAGGTGTTGTTCGGGTAAGGCTGGAATATGATCGGGCCAGGTATAAAGCCAGCTTCGCGGTTTGGCAATGACCACACTCAATAACAATTCGGCATCAAGCCTGGCACTGTCACTATCAGGCAATGCATTTTCACCATCTGTGATCAGTTGTTTGATTGTTGCCATAGTTCTGGCCGTCAGTTATGCAGCAAAGTGCTTTAACCGGACATTTCAGCTAACTGATCTGCCTGGTTTTCAGTAATCAATGACTGGATGATTTCACCAATATCGCCAGCCATTACATCTGCCAGGCGATTTAATTTAAGATTGATACGGTGATCCGTAATGCGACCATCGGGATAGTTATAGGTTCTGATTTTTTCTGATCGATCACCACTACCAACCAGATTACGGCGGGCATCAGACTGTTCCTGATGCTGCTGGGCCTCGGCGGCGTTCATCAATTTGGCCTGAAGCAGGGACATGGCCCGGGCACGATTCTTGTGCTGGGAGCGTTCATCCTGACATTCCACGACAATACCCGAAGGAATATGGGTAAGCCTGATGGCAGAATCGGTTTTATTCACGTGCTGGCCGCCAGCTCCACTGGCACGGAAGGTATCTACACGCAGATCGCCCTTATTGATTTCTATGGCTTCCACATCGTCGACTTCCGGCATCACCGCGACGGTACAGGCTGAGGTATGCACCCTGCCCTGAGTTTCCGTTTCCGGCACCCGCTGTACTCGATGAGCCCCTGATTCAAATTTGAGCTGTCCGTAAACATTTTTACCTTCGACGCGTGCAATAATTTCCTTGTAGCCACCATGCTCGCCAAGACGCTCATTGATGACTTCTATTTTCCAACCCTGACTTTCCGCATATCGTGAATACATACGAAACAGATCCCCGGAAAAAATGGCTGCTTCATCACCACCGGTACCTGCGCGAATTTCCAGAAACACATTGCAACTGTCCTTGGGGTCTTTCGGTAACAGGAGTTTTTGTAACTCTACATCCAGGGCTTCAAGCTGATCCTGGGATGACAACATTTCCTCTTCAGCCATTTCACGAACATCGGGATCACTGTCCTTTTGTAACTGTTTTGCCTCTTCCAGATTGGACTGTGCCAGCTGGTATTTACCAAAACACTGCACTATTGGTTCCAGCTCTGCATATTCCTTGGAAAAATTCCTGAATTTTTCCTGGTCGGTAATAACCTCCGCATCACTCAACAAGGCTTCCAGTTCCTCGTAGCGTTCTTTCAGGGTTTCCAGCTTGGTAATGATCGAAGGGTTCATAACTGCTCAATGGGGTTAGTGGTGATTCTTTTGCTTGTCTTTTTATAGATGTCTGGTCTATTTACTATGTTCTTGTCGGATGGCGGCCTTGTCGGCCTAATCCGACCTACATGCTATCTGTTTTTCATCTCGTCGGATGCGGTCTTGCAGACCTTATCCGACCTACATGTTTTATCCTGTAACTTGTAATTTGTAACTTGCGACTTGTAACTGGTAACTTTTTTCAAATCAGCCTTTCGAATTCTTCTCATCTTCCGGATCAAACTCATTAACTTCTTCATTGCTGGCTTCCAGTTCAAACAGTTCTTCTGCCAACTGAATCAGTTCACTGCGGCCATCGACGCTGGCTTTTTTCATTTGTACGCTCGGCGCATGAATCAGCTTGTTGGTTAGCAAGCGCGCCAGATTAGCCAGGACTTTTTCAGGGGCTTCGCCCTTCTCCAGAGATTTGACAGCCTTTTCAAATTCAGTGTCGCGAATCTGCTCGGCTTTCTGGCGAAAATTTCTCAAGGTAGAAACGATGCCCAGGGTTTTCTGTTTCTCCTCGTAATTTTCTACACCGCGATCAATAATCTTTTCCGCATCACGGGCAGCATCCTGACGATTCTTCATATTGTCATCGATGACCTGGGACAGATCATCAACGGTATACAAATAAATATCGTCCAGCTCGGCTACCTCGGGTTCGATATCCCTGGGTACGGCAAGGTCCACCATAAAGATTGGCTTATGCTTGCGCGCTTTCAAGGCACGCTCCACCGCCCCTTTACCCAGAATAGGCAGCTGGCTTGCGGTCGAGCTGACCACGATATCCGATTTTTCCAGTTGTTCCGGAATATCGGAGAACAATACTTCAGTCACTCCGTATTTTTCTTTCAACTCCAGCGCCCGCACCAGGGTGCGATTGGCCACGGCAATATTATTTACCCCGGCCTGACGCAAGTGCTGCACGACCAGTTCTATTGTGCGCCCTGCCCCGATCATCAAGGCATTAACCTGCGACAGGTCACTAAAGATATGTTGCGCCAAGGTCACAGAAGCAGAAGCAACGGAAATCGGATTTTCACCAATGGCGGTATCTGTGCGCACTTGTTTCGCTACCGCGAAGGTGCCTTCAAACAAACGATTCAGATTACTGCCCAGGGTGCCGGCTTCGCGCGCCACATCATAGGCCGATTTCAACTGACCCAGAATCTGGGTTTCCCCCAACACCATGGAATCAAGACCACTGGCCACTTTCATGGCATGGCGAACCGCATCATTATCTTTATAGATATAAACACAATCGCGCAGGTTTTCCGGCTGCAGCTGGTGATACTTTTCCAGCCAGGATTGCACATGCTGCCTGACCACCTCACTGGATTCTGAAGAGGCTTTGCCTTCTCCGGGCTCACAGTAAAGTTCTGTTCTGTTGCAGGTCGAGACAATCACCAGCTCATCCAGACCGACATCGGCACAGGCCTGCTGCAGCGCGTCATGCATCTTTTCAGGGGCGAACGCGACCTTCTCGCGCACATCGACGCTTGCGGTGTTGTGATTAATGCCAAGCAGGAAAGTAGCCATGAACTGATGTTTTTAGGAAAAATCTGCCGATAAACGGCGTATTCTACTCAATACAGGGGTTCGTGCCTATTAACAAAGATTTATATAAATACCTGAACGATATAATGACTATCAGGGTCTGAATAAAAACATCCGATGTATACTCGGCCTGCGTAAGAATCAATACAAAGACGGCATTGAGAAGTTCGGCCCTATATAGCTATACTTGGCACCGCTTATGAGCAAAATTCTCCCTTTCAAGAAAACATCTGCTGCATTGCCTGGCATCTCATTACTGTTGCCGCTTATTCTGGCGAGCCTGCTATCTGCTTGCGCCACCGCACCGGATGGAAGTGATGGCAGCAATGGCAGCGTCTCTGGAGCCAAGAGTGCTGAACTCGACACCAACCAGGCAGTAGCGACGCCCACACCTGAGGACTCACAGCCGATACCCGCACCGGTAGATATTGAATACGGACACTTTTCAGAAGATGTCCTCGCCCGGGTCATCATTGCCGAGATGGCAGGCCAGCGTGGATACAACCAGAAAGCCCTGAATGACTATCTGGAACTGGCCCGTGAAACCAATGATCTCAACATCATCAAGCGCGCTTCGCGAATCGCGTCTTTCCTGAGAGATGTGCCTGCCTCGATTGAAACCGGCAATTTATGGCTGGCCAAAGAACCGAATTCCCAGGAAGCACTGCGCACCCTGGCTTTCCAGATGGTGGCCATGGGGCGCTACCGTGAAGCGATGGACCATCTCAGAAATCTGCTGGCTCAGGGAGCCACCATAGATTTTCGTCTGATCACCAACCAAACGGCAATCGACAATAACGCGGCCTTGATGATTGATGCCCTGATTGCGGATTTTGAAGAACTTACTGCACTCTACCCCGCCAACCAGTCCCTGCGTCTCGGCCTTGCTCATCTTTATCAACAAAATACCCAAATTGAACAGGCTTATGAATTGGTGCGGGTGCTTGCCCAGGAAATGAATGACAACCCGGAAGTGGTGATTCTCGAAGTAGACCTGCTTGAGCAAATGGGCAATACCGCGCTGGCAGAAAAGCGCATTGAGCAAGCCCTGCGTAATAACGAGAACCATAAGGAATTACGCTTTCAATATGGTCGCAAACTGCTGGACGAACAGCGCTATCGGGAGGCCCATGATCAGTTTCAGATTATCGTAGAGCAATTCCCTGAAGACTACGACATGCTTTATTCCCTCGCCCTGATCAGCATGGAGATTAATATGCTGAACGAGGCAAAACAGTATTTTCAACGCCTGGTTGAAAATGCCCAGCGTCTTGATGATGCCCACTACTACCTGGGTTATATCAATGTTCAGGAAAATAACCCGACCGAGGCCATTGGTCACTTCTTCAATGTGAATAGCGGCGGGAATTTTCTGCAGGCTCAGCGTAACCTGGCGGAACTGATGATCAGGTCGGGGCGCTACCCGGAAGTGAAAGCACGCTTTCAAAATATTCGTTTCCGCAATCCCGATTACAATATCCCCCTGCTAACCCTGGAAGCCAATGTGCTGCTGGATGAAGGTTTGTATAGCGAGGCCAGTACCGTCCTCAATAATGCAGTGGGGGCTTTCCCCAACAATATCCAGCTCTTATTCCTTCGCTCGGTCTACGCCCAGGAGGTCAATGACCTGCTACTGATGGAAGTCGACCTGCGTAAAATAATTCAGCTAAATCCCACCAGTCCTGTTGCCTACAACAGCCTTGGCTATACCTTGGCTGATCGAACCGATCGCTTTGATGAAGCCTACCAACTGATTCTTCGTGCCGTTGAACTGGCACCGAATGATCCCGCAATCATAGACAGCCTTGGCTGGGTACAGTACCGTTTGGGCTTATACGAAGAAGCACGGGAAAATCTGGACAGAGCCTATGAACTGTTCCCTGATCATGAAGTGGCAGCCCATCTTGGCGAGGTGCTCTGGGCTATGGGTGATAAATCCGCCGCCAGAAAAGTCTGGCGTAAAGCGCTGGAATCACAGCCCGACAGCGAACACATCCGCAGTACCATGGAGCGACTCACGTCTGACTCCTCAATTTAATCGATTATTTTCCGGCCGCCTATTCGCGGGCCCGTTTCTTTTATTGCTGGGTTTGTTGCTCAGCTCGTGTGCTTCCCTGACGCAGGATTCCCCCTCACTTTATAGTGATGATTATGCACGGACTCTGCTGCAGCTGGAGCAATGGTCCCTGCGCGGACGGCTAAATATAAGAAGTGATAACCAATCTGACACAATTAATATCAACTGGCAGCAACAAGGGCCTGATTTCGATATCAATCTCAGCGGTACCCTGGGTATGGGGGCGGTGAGAATAAACAGCAGTAGTAGTGGCGTCATTATTGAGAAAGCCGGTGAAGAGCCGATGGTGGCCAGCAGCCTGCAGGAACTCAGCAGTGATCTTCTGGGTTATGCCTTTCCCGCAAACTCCCTGCTGTACTGGATCAAGGGCCTGCCCGCCCCGACCAGAAACGCCGACATTACCAGAAACCCTCAAGGGCTGGTGGCCACCCTGTCCCAGGCAGATAACCAGGGTAGGCATTGGGAGATACAGTATGATCGCTACCAGGATTACCAGGGTGCTGCCCTGCCGGGCCGTATTCGGCTGGAACAATCCCCCTATCGGCTGACCTTCATTATTAATGCCTGGGAAACAGATGTTCGGGAGAGACAATGAGCCCCCTCATTCTGCCGGCGCCGGCCAAACTCAATCTTTTTCTTCACATTACCGGCAGGCGTGCAGATGGCTACCATACCTTGCAGACGGTATTTCAGTTGCTGGATTGCGGTGACACCCTGACATTTAAGGCCAATAATAGCGCACAGATAAACTTCACCTGCAGCGACCCTGCGCTGGAAGGCCCGAATAACCTGGTGGTTCAGGCAGCCAGTCTGTTATTACAGAAAACCGGTAGTGCCCGGGGAGCTGATATCAGACTGGATAAAAGACTGCCCCAGGGCGGTGGTGTTGGCGGCGGCAGCTCAGATGCCGCCACTACCCTGCTTGCCCTGAACTCGCTCTGGCAATGTGGTCTCGGGCTTGATGAGCTGGCACAACTGGGGCTTTCTCTGGGCGCTGATGTTCCGGTTTTTGTTCATGGCAGGTCTGCCTGGGCAGAAAATGTCGGAGAATCTCTGCAAGCTCTGGATTTGCCTGAGCGTTGGTATATAGTGCTGACACCGGATTGTCAGGTCTCTACAGGGGAAATTTTTTCCCATCCGCAATTGACAAGGAACACCTACCCCATCAAAATACCCGCCTTTCCGTTTTCGGGCAGTAAAAATGACTGCGAGCTGCTGGTTCAGCGCCTCTATCCACCGGTAAAAAGGGCACTGGATTGGTTATCCGGATTTACTGAAGCACGCATGACTGGAACTGGCGCCAGTGTATTTGCCAGTTTCGACACGAAAGCAGAAGCACAAGCAGTATTGGACCAGGTTCCACACCAGGCTGACAAAGTTGGAACAAACATTGGTTCTGCATTTATAGCCAGGGGCGTTAACTTTTCCCCGCTTCATCAAGCTTTGCTTGATTAAAATTTTTTACGAGTTACTGGGTGTAGCCAGGTGGCAAGGGTATAAGATACAAGGTAAGGATCCTTGCATTTTTTTATTAGGACGATTTTTTACAAACCGATTACTTTGGTATAGCCAAGTGGCAAGGGTATAAGACACAAGGTAAGGATCCTTGCATTTTTTTTATTAGGACGATTTTTTACAAACCGATTACTGGGGTGTAGCCAAGTGGTAAGGCACAAGGTTTTGATCCTTGCATGCGGAGGTTCGAACCCTCCCACCCCAGCCATTTACATAGTATAGCCAGAGCGAAGAGCTAACACGCTGAATGACCTGAAAAAACGTTTTTTGCTGCAAGCAGAGTTCTGGCTTGTTTCAAACATCAAACAGCCCTAAACAAAGCACTGAGAACAGCACCAAGGAAAAGCCCCATGGCCAACAACTTGATGGTATTTAGCGGTAACGCAAACCCGGAACTGGCAGAAAAAGTCGCAAAGTGGCTTGGTGTTCCGCTGGGGCGTGCCGAAGTACAGAAGTTCAGTGATGGCGAAATCAGTGTTGAGCTGAATGAAAATGTGCGTGGCCAGGATGTTTTCATCATCCAGCCGACCTGTGCACCAACCAACAGTAACCTGATGGAACTGTTGTTAATGGCCGATGCCCTGCACAGGTCGTCAGCCAACCGAATTACTGCGGTGGTGCCCTATTTTGGTTATGCGCGTCAGGATCGTCGCGTAAGATCTGCCCGCGTGCCAATCAGTGCCAAGGTAGTTGCCGACATGATCAGTGCGGTTGGTGTAAATCGACTGCTAACTGTTGACCTGCATGCAGAGCAGATCCAGGGATTTTTCCAGATCCCGGTGGATAACGTCTATGCTTCAGCACTGCTGGTAGATGAAGTCATACGTCAGAATTATAAAGACCTGATGGTGGTATCACCGGATATCGGTGGTGTAGTCAGGGCACGTGCGTTTGCCAAGCAACTTGATATTGACCTGGCGATCATCGATAAACGTCGTCCCAAGGCTAATGAATCCCAGGTAATGAACCTGATCGGTGAAGTTAAAGACCGTACCTGTCTAATCGTTGACGACATGGTCGATACCGCCGGCACACTGTGCAAGGCTGCCGATGCCTTAAAAGAAGAAGGCGCAAAGAAAGTTGTTGCTTACTGTACCCACGCGGTACTGTCTGGCAATGCCATGCATAACATTAATAACTCTTCTCTGGACTCGCTGGTGGTTACCGATACGATCCCGCTGTCGGAAGAAGCAAAGAATTGCAAAAAAATACGTCAACTCACTCTGGGTAAATTCCTGGGCGAGTCAATTCGACGTGTCAGCAATGAGGAATCTGTCAGTGCCATGTTTGATAACACCTAGATTGTAAAATCACGGTTTATCTTCAGGCGTTACAGATAAATAAATCATTCCGGACTATTGGTCGCGAATACCCGGAAATTAATCAGGAGACATAAATATGTCCAGCAATGAATTTACTCTCGACGCCAAGCCTCGGGAAGACGTAGGGAAAGGTGCGAGCCGCCGCCTGCGAAGACTCCAGGGTGAAATCCCCGCTATTATCTATGGTGCCGGTAAAGACCCTCTGTCTATTACCCTGCGCCATGATGACATCTTCCATGCCGTTGAAGATGAAGCCTTCTTTTCCTCTATTCTGGAAATCAATGTAGCCGGCGAAAAGGAAAGCGTCATTATCAAGGATATGCAGCGCCATCCAGCGAAGCCTTTGATCATGCATGCTGACTTTCTGCGTGTACGCGCTGACGTGGAACTGACAGTGAATGTACCGCTGCATTTCATGAACGAAGACTCCTGTGCCGGTGTGAGACTGGAAAATGGTCAGGTCAGCCATCTTATGAACGAGCTGGAAGTCACCTGTCTGCCGAGGAATCTGCCGGAATATATCGAAGTCGATATGGCCGAATTGCACGTAGGCGATACCCTGCACATCTCCGACCTCAAGTTGCCGGAAGGCGTTACCAGTGTCGAATTGTCCCATGGGGAAGAAAACGACCAGGCAGTTGCTACCGTCACTGAGATTCGTCTACAGGCAGAAGAGCCCGAAGAAGCTGCAGATGCAGCAGGCGATGAAGGTGCGGACAGCACTGACGGCGCTGATGATTCTTCAGACGACGAAGATAAAAGCGGCGAATAAACCGCCTACTCCATGAGTAACGGCATCAAACTGATTGTTGGCCTGGGTAATCCAGGCCAACAATACCGGATTACCCGGCATAATGCCGGCGCCATGTTTCTTGAAACACTCTGTGATGATTTTCATGGCGAACTGCGCCCGGAGAGCAAGTTTTTTGGGCTCGTAGACCGAATCACTATCGCCGGCCATGATGTACGTCTGCTTTTTCCCACTACTTTCATGAATAACAGCGGCCAGGCTGTATCCGCTATGGCGCGCTACTATGATATTGCCACAGAAGACATTCTCGTGGCCTACGATGAACTGGACCTTCCTGCTGACACTGTACGCCTGAAAAGCGGTGGCGGTCATGGCGGGCATAACGGCGTCAGGGATATTGCCAAAGCCCTGGGCAGTAATGAATTTCAGCGTCTGCGCATCGGCATAGGCCGACCCACAGGCAAAGGTATTGATTATGTTCTGGGGGTACCGCCGAAGCAGGATGCCGATGCCTTGCAGCAAAATATCGATGACGCCATCAGGATTCTTCCGCTACTGGTGGAAGGCAAGTTTCAGATGGCGATGGGTAAACTGCATACCAAACCAGAACTAATGAACACCAAGAAGTCTAAAGAAGAGAACGACAAGGATCAGAATAATGGGGATTAAATGCGGTATCGTGGGCTTGCCCAACGTCGGTAAATCTACTCTTTTTAATGCGTTGACCGAAGCAGGTATTGCTGCGGAAAACTTCCCTTTTTGCACCATCGAACCCAATGCCGGCATTGTATCCATTCCGGACCCCCGCCTGGATGCTCTAAGCGAAATCGTCAAACCACAGAATACCATTCCTACGACCATGGAATTTGTTGATATTGCCGGGCTCGTTGCCGGCGCATCAAAAGGCGAAGGTCTGGGCAACCAGTTCCTGGCCAACATTCGCGAAACCGATGCCATTGCCCATGTGGTGCGCTGCTTTGAAGACGATAACGTTATTCATGTCGCCAACACCATTAATCCGGCCAGCGATATCGACATCATTAATACCGAGCTGGCGCTGTCAGATCTGGAGACTGTCGACAAAGCCCTGGACAAGGTAAGCCGGGTTGCCAAGAGCGGCGACAAGGATGCCTTGAAACAAACGACCCTGCTACAGAAAGTCCAGGCCCACCTGGATGGCGGCAATCCGGTGCGGAGCATGGGACTGTCTGCCGACGAACTGGCGGACATATACACTCTGCATCTGTTAACCATCAAGCCCACCGTTTACATCGCCAATGTGGATGAAAGCGGCTTTGAGAATAATCCCTATCTGGATAAGGTAAGGGAAATCGCCGCAGCCGAAGGCTCCCAGGTGGTAGCTGTATGCAATAAACTGGAATCTGAAATTGCCGAGCTGGAAGCTGAGGAGAAACTCGAATTCCTGCAGGAAATGGGCATGACAGAGCCCGGCCTGGATCGCGTGATTCGCGCCGGCTATACCCTGCTGGGCCTGCAGACCTATTTCACCGCCGGCCCCAAGGAAGTACGCGCCTGGACCGTGAAGAAAGGCGCCACCGCCCCGAAAGCAGCAGCGGTTATCCATACCGATTTTGAAAAAGGTTTTATTCGTGCCGAAGTGATTGGCTATGACGACTTCATCGCCAACAAAGGTGAACAAGGGGCCAAGGATGCCGGAAAGTGGCGCCTGGAAGGCAAGTACTACCTGGTCGCGGATGGTGATGTCATCCACTTCAGGTTCAATGTATAGGGCTAATGACTCCGCTCATGTCGGATGACGCTACGCTTATCCGACCTACGGGCGTTTATAAGGGACTGTTTTCTTGACAAAAAGCAGGTAAATCCCGAAAATGCGCATCCTTCTGAAAGGTACAACTTCAGAGTTAGCACTAAACAGAGGGTTGCCAGTTTGCTGTAGATGGGAATTTTATTTGGAATTTTACTCGCAGGCGTATGCTTTATACGTCGAGACTAAAATTCCAAATAAAATTTTTAGATGCAGTAAAATGGGAAGCCGAAAAAGTTTGAATTTTCGTCGCGAGGGCGTCAAGTGTGCATAAGATGGGAGCGTAAATTTATATTTTTCGCGCAGACGTATACAGACATACGTTGAGCAGGAAAATAAAAATTTACGCTCCCATCTTATGTACAATTGGCTGCCGCAGTAGAAAATTATGGCTACGTAGCTCAGCTGGTTAGAGCACAGCATTCATAATGCTGGGGTCACTGGTTCAAGTCCAGTCGTAGCTACCATATAAATAAAGCACTTATGCGGAAACGCGTAAGTGCTTTTTTATTTGGGGCAACCTATGGGCAACCTCACGACTTAGAAATATCAAAATCCAAAGCACAGCAGGCCATGTACCCCCCCCCCACCATGGACTCAACGCACACCAAATATGGCTCTGGAATACCCCTGAGGGCTTCTATGTTGCTCTCTGAGAGCCTCCAAGAGCGCTTCTGAAGGCCTGTTCCGCTCTGTATACTCCACTCTGATAAATATTTACTTGCAAGAGACTATATAATGAAGTCTTTCGTTGTCGGTTTGGGTACTGGAGTCATGCTCTGTGTTAGCGTAGTAGGCTACATAGAATTTACCCACCAGAGCACAGGTGGCGTCAGCGGATATATCTTCCTTCTCATTACAAAGCTAGAGAGTTCAAAACCGATTCAGCCCAGCAATAGTTCTCCGGTGCCCCCAAAGCCCTCTACAAACGCTGACACAGCCAAAGTGCTTAGAGTCATTGATGGAGACACCATAGATGTAGAGCTCAATGGAGAGCGACACAGAGTTCGCTATATCGGCATGAATACGCCTGAAAGAGATGAGCCCTGCTTTGATGAAGCTACAGAGGCTAACAATGATTTGGTAGCTGGTAAGACGGTTCAGCTAGTGAAGGATGTTTCCGAGACAGACAGGTATAGCAGACTGTTACGTTATGTTTATGTTGGTGATGTATTTATAAATGAAGAGTTGGTTGCACAGGGTTATGGTGAGGCTGTTCTATATAAGCCAGATAGTAAATACTATGAGCACTTTGCCGAGATAGAAGAAAGTGTGGCTGCTATAGATCTGAGTTGCTATGCTAGAAGTATAATCAACGGTGATAGTTTATTTAGGCAATTCTGATTTGAAAAAACTACTGCTTCTAATATTGCTACTTCCCCCCATTGGCTTTTGGGTTGCCTGCTGATTTAGCAGGGCTTTCTGCAAGTGATGGGATTGATCCTGAAGGTGTTATTCTTAGTTGGAACGCCTCTGAAGGGGCTACAAGTTATGAAATTTATGTCGCAACGACTCTAGAAGGCCAAAGAGAATTTATAACAGAGACGTCTTCTACAGAAGCCGTCTTTTTCGGTGGAGATCCGGGAGTAATATATTATTTTTTGTCTTTCCGATTAATTCTGATGGTCAAGGTGCAGGGCAATGGGATACAGGGTACGTAGCGTCGGCGTCGGGTTTGCCTGCTAATTTATCAGGGCTTTCTGCAAGTGATGGGATTGATCCTGAAGGTGTTATTCTTAGTTGGAACGCCTCTGAAGGGGCTACAAGTTATGAAATTTATGTCGCAACGACTCTAGAAGCCCAAAGAGATTTTATAACAGAGACGTCTTCTACAGAAGCCGTCATTACAGGTGGAGATCCGGGAGTAATATATTATTTTTTTGTCTTTCCGGTTAATTCTAATGGTGGAGGTACAGGGCAATGGGATACTGGTTTTAATGGGGAACCAGAGCCAAAACCAGATGTTGTGCCAGATATTCCGCAACAAACACTCTCTAAAATAATTCGAACTGATGGCAGTGCGACTGAATCATCGATATCAATAGGTGCGTCTTCTGATAATGGAGAGACATCGACCACTTCGTTCACTGTGGATGACGAAATTGTCCTCACTGCTAAGGTCTTCCCTGACGACGATGATGTTGGCAAAGAGGGAGAGCTGTACGTTGTTTTAAGAACGACAGTTGGTATTAAGAAATCTTTTACAGCACTAAATGAAGATGGAAACTGGGAAGCATGGAACGCTAGCTTAAGAACTCTGCCTGCAGCAATGTCTGTTGAAGCACTAGAAAGTGAAGAAGAGATATTAATCTACTCCGGATCTTTAATTGCCGGTAATAGATTAATGTATGTTGGCTACTCACTATTTACATCTGATGGTGATAAACCTGTAATTACCACTAGCCAATCCCCGTTCAAGTTTGATGTTTCTGATTGAGTAAGACGAAAAAGATTGTAATTAAAGCAAACATTATGAAGACTAAGCATTCGGCTTCACAACTTCGATTGCCCACTTGGTGTCGGTATGTGTAGTAAGTGTGGACCGTATGGAGAATATTTTATGGAGAAAATATTTTACCTAAGTGCGAGCTTGCTAAACATTTACAGGGAAGGGAATTTTTTGTGACACACAGCCAACTCTCATTCGGTAAATCTTGTCCATAGGCTAGTGCAGGGAATAGCAACAGTATTAGCGATGACCGATTCAAATCAGAACTATATGATTAAATCGACACCCAAAACTATTCTCTTAACTTGATTTTTTCCAGACTTAGTCTGTCCTTATAACTTATGACCAGTGCTGCAGCGGCTAATATAAGTATTCCTCCAGCCTCAAACAAAATATTAATCGGGTCTAAGTCTTTACTTTGAAGAATTATCATGCGGCACAATGCCGTTATAGCAATAATGATTGGCAACGTAACCGGAATTCTATGGCTTGCATAAAAAGCGCTGATCATTCCAAGTACCTCCGCGTAGATAAAAAGCAGGAACAAGTCGCTTAAATTTACTTCAAAAGTTGATATCAGCCTTATAGCTTCAACTGCTGCAGCGTATAATGTGGCAATACCTATTATGAAAAGTATTACATTCTCAGCAACTGTAATTAGACGTGAACTTATTTCACTAAAATCTTGAGCCATATCTTTTGAAACTCCTCTTGTGCTCATGGAATCGTTATCGACTCGCAAAAAGTATATTTTAAAAAAGTTTCCCCATAACCAAAAATAATCATAATTATCTAATAATTACATATGTTTACGTACTTAGTCCTAATATGGATGAAATTAGCAAAAAAAGGGAGTGGTTATTGCTATGGTCATTGTAACGAATAATATTTATATCAATAAGTTACACCTTTTACATCTTTGTATTACAGGCATCACTTAACTTTACCTAGCCAAATAAATAGCAGTTGAATCGCCACCAGTTCACTAGACGCTTTCCAGCCTCGTTTGGTACTGCTTTTCGTACTCTACCGGAGACAATAGATTATTAAAACCATGTCGTCTGCGGACGTTGTAAAACATTTCGATA
>JAHEHN010000023.1 GCA_024644515.1 Gammaproteobacteria bacterium | reverse complement strand
GCATTCATGCAACCCTGGCCGGGGTGGTCATTGCCATGTTTATCCCCTATATCAATCGACCTGATTCAGATATCAATATGCTGGAAGAAATTGAATATGACCTGAAGGATACTGTGTATCTTTTTATCCTTCCCTTCTTTGCCTTTGTTAATTCCGGGATTTATCTTGGTGAACTGTCTATAGGTAGTCTGCTGAGACCGATCCCACTGGGCATCATGGCAGGACTGATTGTCGGCAAGCAACTTGGTATTCTCAGCTTTTGCTGGCTTGCGGTTAAAGGCGGTTTCGCCAGCATGCCTGATGATATTAACTGGAAGCAACTTTACGGCGTTTCCCTGATTTGCGGTATTGGTTTTACCATGAGCCTGTTTATCAGTTCACTGGCTTTTGAAACTGGCGACATCAGTACCATGGTGGATGATCGCCTTGGCATTATTGTCGGTTCGCTGTTATCCGGTATTGCCGGTTATTGTTTTCTGCGCTTTAATAATAAAAAAACCAATAATTAAAACGCTTATACTACGGCTATGCCCAATTCTCCTGAGGAATATAACTCATGACTATTTCAAGACGACAATTACTGGCAGCAACGACAACAACTGCGCTTGGCGGCCTGCTTCCCCATGTAACAATGGCTGCTGAAAAACGCCGCCTGGGACTGATCTTTCCGGTTATAGATCGCGGGCAACCCGAGGAAGGCCTGACTCTTTATGGCGACTCCATTGACTATGTCATTAATAACCTTGATCTGAAAACCATGACACCGGATGGTTATGATGCCGTCATTGATCAAATCCCCGAGAAAGCGCTGGGACTTGCAGCACAGGATGTAGAGGCCATTATGATTATGGGAACCTCGCTCACTTTTTACCAGGGGCGCGAGTTTAATGAGCGACTTGCCAGAACAGTCGCAGAAGCTACCGGCCTGCCTACTTCAACCATGAGCAACGGCATCATCAATGGTCTTAAGGAGGTAGGCGGTAAAAATATTGTTTGTGCTACAGCCTACAACGATGAAGTGAACAATCGATTGGTGCGCTTTCTGGGCGAACATGATTTTAATGTTCTGAACATCGAAGGCCTGGGGATTGAAGCAGTGGAGGATATTTTTTCTGTCACAGATCCTCAGCTGATCGGATTTTGTAAAAAAGTGACCAATGACGCCATTGCTGCAGACGCTATTCTGATTAGCTGCGGCGGACTGATCACCCTGAACATCCTTGCTCCAGTTGAAGAACGTGTAAGGATTCCAGCCGTATCAAGCACCCCCCATGCTCTCTTTGAAGGCACCAAATTGCTTGGCATGGATCCCCATGTGCCAGGGTATGGCCAGTTGATTTCTGGATAGCATGCCGCAGTTAGCAGCGAATTACTGGGGCCCTACAATATGCTCAAGGTCTACATTGTTATCCTGACAAAAATATTCTGTCATATGAAATGAAGACCATGGTACATCCCATGAGGCGGTCCAGGGTCTTGTGTAGGCACCCGGGTCATCTATAGTCACTTCGTAATGCAGAGTGTTGTGATCAGGTCTGGAAATCCTTTCAATTAGATGTAATTGATCTGTATGTGGCATACCGGAAGGTCTGCGTGCAAACCAGAATCGTTCGTTAAAGCCAACAGTATCGACGACCAGGGTATCGCCTTCCCAGTGGCCGATGGAATGACCAAAAAATGTCGGCGTGTAAACCTCAAGATCAGGATGTTTCCTGCCATCAAGCCAGATTTCTCGCCAGCTCCTGTTCGCGCCTCCAGACATCACCAGGATTCTCTCACTACTCCTGTCATGAACGATTTCCAGCCCCCAGGGGGTATGAAACTGACGCGGACCACCATTGGGCATACAGCGAGGATGAGGGTCATCACGACCCAGTGTCGCCAGGCGTTCCTGAACAATTTTATTTGCCCATGGACGAAAAGGCGCTACTTTATCTATTTCTTCCGGATGTACCAGATAGGCTCCATCCATTTCCACAAAATTTTCAGAAAGGTTACCCACACCACTATTCCAATGCCCGGTTTCTCCCTTCATGGCTCCCAGGTTCACGCTGCCATCTTCAAAACGTGGTGTTGGTGCCTGGGCCTGTACCGCTGAAAACAGCGGCAAGGAAAACAGTAGAAACAAAACTTTTACCAAGGCCTTACGCTCGCCTGATTTGCCCAAAGTGCAGCTGCTGAGTGAACCTGAAAATTTAGTCATCACGGCTGGACCCCACAAACAAGCGTCGGCCACTGTCTACCATTACAACAGAGTTGGCATTAACAAGATTAGTGCCATCACGTGCCAGACTGCCTTCTACTTCCAGAATATCCCCTACATCTATGGAATTTCTGTTCCAGCCATTTCTTTCCATGGCAATTGGGGAGCCCATCTCAAAAGCCCACTCCTCAATACCATCCTCGTCCTCTACCTCCAGATAAAAATAGACATGAGGATTACGCCATTCCAGCTTGATCAGATAACCACTCAAGGTAATCGGTTTATTCGCATCGTACTGAGCAGGGAAAGAGTGATGGCTGTTAGCCGGCAAGGCAAGACAAAGAGAAAAGGTGATACCAACAAATAACAGAACAGTTTTCCTAAAAAGGTTATGCATGATCAGCCCCCGAAGATTCATTATGCCAGAGATTAAACTGCCGCCTGGAAAATGTCTATGTCTACGACAGCTGGACTGGCGTTTTTCTGTTGAAGGGATTTAGCTTTAATTACTTCAAAAGAAAGATACCCGGAAAGGATGAATAAATTTAAATCAAAAGTGTTTGTACTGAAGATTGGGATAATGAAATGCAGAGCTATGGTGGCAGATGATTTTATATAGCACCGTTACGCAATACTTCTTCCAGCATCAGAATATTTTCCTTTACCCCGGGCATGGCCGGATAGACTTCCAGCAGCGTCAGAAAGGCACCACGCGCCATGAAATAGTCCTGCTTCCCCATATACACCAGTCCCCTGCCGGAAAGAGCGCCAAAATGAAATGGCTCGAGTTTCAGGACCTCATCAATATCTCTGAGTGATGCATCATATTCACCCATTTGATAGTTAATGGTGGCACGCCTGTTCCAGGCTTCAGCAAAATCCGGTTTCAAGGCAATAAGCCTGTCAAAGGTTTGCAGAGCAGCACTAATGGAATAACTCTCCATTTGCTGGACCCCTCTTGTCATCAGGCTATTAGCTATGGGATCCTCATGTTCGAACCATATTTGCCAGATTGCGTTGGCAATTGAATTGGCCTCAAACATATCTGTTTCAGTTTTTAAGGAAGCAAACAGCTCTTCAAGCCGGGGATCATTCTGATCGGCATACAGGGCGGTGCTGGAAATCATGCACCAGCAAATGGCTGTCCCCCGGATTGTTATGAAGAGCTTTTGCCTCATGTCTTACTCAGGTAATGCAAATACAAAAAGACCTGCGCCTGCCGAAACGGCAATATACTGGCGCCCATCAATCTGGTAACTCATTGGACCAGAAGCGATCTGCCCACCCAGAGTTTGACGCCATAATTCTTCACCGGTCTCAGCATCCAGACCATAGAAGTGACCTTCCCTGCCACCGGCAAACACCAGATTGCTCGCGGTACTGAGCACACCACTGTCTGTCACATTATTCATAACGTGACGCCAGACCACCTCTCCATTTTGCGGATTGATAGCCTGTATAGCGCCCAGGCCTTCTTCCGGTGTACGCTGGTTCACCGCATTCACGCCCAGTGCTGGCATGGCCATTGTCGGGAATGCCCCGACATACTGCTGTCCCGGGGTGTAATCCACAGGACGCTTGGTATATACCGAGAAAGTATCGAGCCAGGTAGGCACATAAAACAGTTCTGTTACCGGCGAGTAGGAAGGTGGATACCAGTTGGTCGCGCCCTGATTGTTAGGCATGATAAAGGTCCCTTCTTCAGAAGGGTAAAGGGCACGTATCGGACGTCCAGCTTCATCAAATCCGCTCAACCAGTTTACCGAGACAAAGGGTTCGCCCATTAGAAACTCGCCACTTTCCCGGTCAAGCACATAAAACACGCCATTTCGATTTGCCCACAACATGACCTTGCGCTCTTCACCCTGCCAGTTCATATCCACCAGCACGGCAGCCTGGGTAGCGTCGTAGTCCATTTCATCATGGGGAGTAAACTGATAATGCCAGGCCAGCTCGCCAGTATCAGGGTTCAGGGCGACAACAGATTCGGTATACAGATTATCGCCAGGTCTTGAATCGCCGTTCCAGTCAGGACCCGGATTGCCCACGCCCCAGTATGTGAGATTCAATTCAGCATCATAGGACCCGGTTTGCCAGATTGATCCGCCACCGGTTTTCCAGGCTTCCTGTTCCGGGTCTTCCCAGGACTCAAAACCGGGTTCACCGGGACCGGGCACAGTATGGAAACGCCAGAGTTCCGCACCTGTATGCACATCATAGGCAGCAATAAAACCCCTTATGCCATATTCACCACCGGCAGGACCGACAATGACTTTGTCGCCAATAATCAGAGGCGCCAGCGTCAGCGCATAACCCAGTTCAGGGGGCGCCACATCAATAATCCATTCAGGCTCCCCTTTACGGGCATCCAGCTTCACCAGTTTGCCATCGATGGTTCCCATAAACAGACTGTTGCCATGCATGGCCAGACCACGATTTATCCGTCCACAACAAAGGCGTGCATCCAGCGAAGGGGTATAGTTATAGATCCAGAACAAACGACCGGTGACAGGATCAATAGCAACAACATTATTAGGCGCTGCCACCGTATACATAACGCCGTCGACAACCAGCGGTGTTGCCTCAAATTTCTGTGAAGCACCGTCAGGCGCCCGGTTTTGCCAGACCCACTTAAGCTCAAGCTGATCGACATTGTCGCGCGTAATCTGGTCAAGATCGGTATGGCGCTGACTGTCATAGTCGCCGCCGTAAAGCAGCCAGCTTTCTGGTTCCTGATCAGCATTCAATAATCTTTCAGGGCTTACCTGCGCGCTTACCAACCCGGTGGTAGCGGATAAAAGGCAGGCCAGTACGAATGTTTTGACTAAATTTCTCATTCTGCGTCTCCTTTTAAGGAAATCATATAGGCAACAAGGTCAGCGACTTCATTGGGTGAAAGTACATCAAGATAGGACGGCATCGGTGAAGGAATAAATCCATGGGATTCCAGGTTATCCTTGTTGTAAGCCGCCAGGCGTTCATTTTCATTGAGCAACTGTACCGAGTGTGTGTCCTGGTTTAACAGCAAGCCACGAATAGTCGTGCCCTGTCTGTCGGTCACCTGGTAAAAACGCTGGCCAGCGCGTACCTCAGCCATCGGATCAATAATTGATTGCTCAAGTGTGCCAGGGGTACGCGTTGCACCCACATTACCAAGGTCGGGACTTAGCAGATTGCCGCCGCCATTAACCCCATGGCAGGTACTGCATTGGTTTTGCTGTGAAAAAAACAGGGCTTCGCCTCTGCTGGCATCACCGATGCGCACTTCCCTGTCATCTGCCACCAATGCTCCACCACCAGGCAAGGCTCGCAGAAAAGCCACAATGGCACGGGTATCACCGTAGGAAAGATTGGTTTTTGGAATCATCAGGGTATTGGGAATTCCTTCACGAATAAGCCGTATCAGATCTTCGTCTGAACTTGCCCGCCGAAAGCGCCCGGTGCTGAGGTTGGCACCCTCCACGGCATCGGCATTGTTACCGTGACATCCCAGGCAATTGGCCTGATACAGACCGCGTCCGTTTTCGATATCACTGGGCGCATAACTGTGTTCCTGTGCAGATAAACCGCAAGGCAAAAGAATCATGGCGCAGGGAATGCACCTGATTAAAAATATTGAAAACCTATTCATGGATTTAACTTCCCCTTTAATAATTCATCCGATGTAGACTAAATGTAAAACCTTTTAAGAACAAACCTTAATTAGAATTTTAATTTCCTGTTTTCTTTTTCTGCGTGGTTTTTCTCTTGCATTTTTTATCCAGCATCAGGCAAGTATATCTACTTAACCTGTTCATACAATTTACGTACTTCCCGCGTAATGATCTCCACCCCTTTTTTAACCATGCTTTCATCCTGCGCATAGGAGATACGAATGCATTCATTGGCATGTTGCCATGGCTGCTGCAATCCGGCAAAGGAATCATGGCCGGGGATAACCAGCACTCCGGCCTGCTTCAGAATTTCATAAAGCCTGACCGAGGACACTGGCAAATCCTTAAACCAGAGCCAGAGAAAAATTGCGCCCTCCGGCTTGTGAACATACATGGGCAGATCTTTCATGGACTCAAAAAACCAATCCATGGTTTTAAAAGCGCGCTCGCGATAATAAGGCATGATGATATTCTTGCTGATTTCAAGCACTTCCCTGTTCTGAAATAGTTTTCCGGCAATAGCCGGGCCAACATTACCGCATGCCAGGTTGAGAATGGTATTGGCATTGGCATAGGCCTGTATTATCTCTTCATTCGCCACAATAAATCCGGTACGCACACCTGGCAGCCCAAGCTTGGATAAACTCAGCAGTAATATGGTGTTCTCACTCCAGTGCGGACTGACTTCATCAAAAATGATATTTGGAAAAGGGGTACCGTAAGCACCATCAATAATTAACGGGATGTCATTCTCACCGGCAATAGCATCCAGTTGCCTTATTTCATCATCAGTCAATACATTGCCGGTAGGGTTGGTGGGTCTGGAAACACAAAATGCAGCAGTCCTGTCGGTAACTTTCATGTTTTCGAAATCTACCCGATACTTGAAAACATGCTCATCGAGTATTTCGATGGCCGGACGCGTGGCAGTAAAGAAATCAGCTTCCAGCCCGGCATCGGTATAACCAAGATATTCCGGCACCAGAGGAAACTGTATTTGTTTCATGGAGCCATCGGCGAAGCGGCCTGCCAGTAAATTGGAAAGCACATAAAAGGCGGATTGACCGCCGTTACTGATGGCTATATTTTTCCCGGTTAATGGCCAGCCATATTCATCGCGCAATAATTTGGCGAGCTGTTTAAGCAACACCTCATCACCCTGGGGCGACTGGTATTTACCCAGAATATTATAGGCACCGTCCAGCGTTTCCAGCAGCTCGACCAGATGGTTTTTATACAGCGCTTCTACTTCCGGCAGCCGGCCCGGGTTTCCGCCGCCCATGGAAATCATGTCGGGCCTGGTGTGCAAGGCCTCACCAAGGTCCGCCATCAAATCGACAATACCGGACTGTCCGGTGTATTTCTCACCAAAAATTGAGAGCTTCATATATTTCTATTTCTTACTGAAAGAAGGTCGCCTATTCCGGCAGGGCAAACACGTACAGGGCATTACCCGTATTCGGATAATGTATTTCCGGTGTCAGCCTGGAAGGCACAATACGCGGACTTCCCCCACCCAGTCCAGTGGACATGGCAATGAACTGCCTGCCATCAACACTGAAGGTAATGGGGAATCCCTGCACAGATGTGCCAAGACGAGTTTCCCATAATATTTCACCGGTCTCCACATCAAAGGCCCGGAAACGCCGATCCAGGTCCCCGGCAAAAGCCAGATTGCCCGCGGTACTCAGGACCCCTGTCAGGAATGAGGCGGGTTGCTGTACAGACCACAGCTCTTCCATGGTACGCACATCATAGGCGGCAAGTTTACCGACATTACCATCGGTACCAGGCATCGGAAACCAGTCGCGGTTCACCGCGGCGCCACCACCGCCCTGAACGAAATCAATTTCAGTAGCACGCTGGCGCAGACAGCTTTGACTAAGCGGAATGATCAATCTGGCTGTGCCCGGGTGATAACTCATGGCATGCCAGTTTTTCCCACCGGCGGATGACGGACAGACTTCCAGCCAGTCACCCAGCCCAGATTCAATGACATCAGCCCGGTACTGGGGG
Source organism: Gammaproteobacteria bacterium (assembly GCA_024644515.1). GTDB lineage: Bacteria > Pseudomonadota > Gammaproteobacteria > Pseudomonadales > Pseudohongiellaceae > Eutrophocola. Next base: position 19,134 of record JAHEHN010000023.1, on the reverse strand, counting down.
CGTCCGGTTTCCGGATCAAAATAATCAAAGGTAGTTTGCAGAACCGTTTCCTTGCGACTGATATAGTCCCCGGTCTCGCGGTTGAGTTTCCACAAAATGCCATGCTTGCCGATAGAAAAGACTACTTTCTCACCATCGATATCTACCAGCATGCGTTCAAATACTTCATCCAGATCAAATACTTCGCCGGGCACATGCTGGTAATACCAGACCAGTTCACCGCTATCTGCGTCCAGTGCCAGTGTTGAATTGGAATATAGCGCATCATCAAATACTGTCATGCCGCGACTGACTGGCATCCAGGGTTTTGGCTGGGACACCCCGACATAAACCATGTCCAGTTCAGCATCATAGGTAGGGGTAATCCAGGGATCATTACCGGCACGGAACATGTCATCAATGCCTCCCCAGGTATCTCCGCCGTCAGCCCCATCCCTGGCAACCGTTTCAAACTTCCACAAAAAACTGCCGTCATCAACGTCCCAGGCACTGATGTAACATTTCTCCGCGCGAAATCTCAGGCAGTTACCCATACCGGTAAATACCTTACCGTCAGCAACCAGTGGTCCGCTGGAATTACCAAAGCCTTCTCCTATGAGGGCTTCCCAGACCAGCTCTCCATCCACTGCCTTCAGCGCGACAATGCGGGCATCAGGTGTATTTACAACCAGCTTGTCTTCATAAATCGCCATACCGCGCATGGTGCCGGTGCGACCGCCAAGGCTATGCTCCCAGATAAGATCGCCCGATGCTGCCTCCAGGGCCTGAACTTTGTTGCCCGGATTGAAGATATACATAATACCGTCATGGACAACCGGCGACAGCTGGCTCGCGCCCTCATTCCCCAATGCCCAGACCCACTGTAACTGCAGACCTTGCACATTTTCCTGGTTAATCTGATCCAGCTCGCTATGACTCCAGGCCTGTTGATTGCCACGATGAATAAGCCAGTCAGCAGGGTCCGGATTGCGCAGCATTGCTTCAGTAACAGGGCGGTAATCGGGAACAGTTCCGGCAATGGTGACGCCGGTGGGGCCTTCATTCTCTGGCCCGGCCAGCGGCATGGAAAAATTCTGTGGCGCCCCCTGAGTAGTGAACTGACTGACTATAGCAGCGGAATTGAATTGTAATGGCGCCTCACCGACCTCTCCTCCATTGGCGGAGAGAATGAAGGCCGCCAGATCCACATAGGTTTGTTGCGGCAGGCCACCTACGTTGGTCGGCGGCATCGCCGAGCGCATGCTATCGACCAGTTCTGTTACCGTACGATTATTCCAGACACTGGTAAACGCCGGTCCACGCAAAGCCGCTATGGGGCCGTTTCCTGCCAGATCATTCTGATGGCAACCTTCTGAACAATTAGCCTGATATGCCGCCAGTCCGGCCGCTACCTGTTCTTCGGTAAAGCTGGCGACAGAGGCAATAGCTACTTCTGCATCCTGCTGGCCATATACCATTCCAGCCAACAGCAACCCTGCAACTCCCCCTGCAATAGTGTGTTTTCCCATAATGTCACCCATCTGTTTGTTCTAATTATTATTGGCAGCTTTAACCGCTTCGTTATTTATTGTGTTTTTTAAGACTTTTATCTTCTACCCTTTATCCATGTGTCGCTCATATTTAACCTGGCTTTTACTTAAAAGCCTCAAGCCATCAGGCTAACATCAAAGCATCTCGGGATTAAGCTGCCAGACAGAATAATTTAGTCCGGTAGCAAAACTGACCCATAATAAATACGGAATAAGAAGCGTGCCTGCCAGAACATTGCTTCTCCAGAAATAGACAATTGTGGCAACGATCAGCAACCAAAGTATGAGGATATCTACCAATGCCAGTGCCCCAAGACGCCAGGCAAAGAAAAGCCAACTCCATAAGGAATTAACCAGCAGTTGAGCAAGAAAAAAGGAAAGCGCCTTGCGATTAGCCAGCAAGCCACCACCGCGCCACACCAACCAGGCGGCAATAGCCATCATCGCGTAGAGAACGCTCCACACTGGCCCAAACACCCAACCCGGAGGAGCCCAGAGCGGCTGGCTTAGCTGCCCATAGAACGATTGCGCCTGAATGGACGCTATGGCTCCGACAAAAGACGCCGCAAAGCACAAGCCGAGCCAGCCGAATAGACCAAGAATCTGTTGCTGTTTTGTCATTGTCGTCATATCGGGTTCCAATTAATCCCTGATAATGAAAAAGCAAGCGGCTAAAAGCCATAGCGAAATAGTACTACCGATTGTAAGCACTACTAATTCGAAACTTAAGCCGTGATCTCATCCCATTCCTGCACCAGGTGATGAGCTGTACGCCAGGCCAGTGCCTGAATGGTCTGAGTAGGATTTCTCGCTCCGGCTGTCCCCATAACCGAGCCACCAAGTATGCCAAGATTTTTGGCTTCAAATGAAAATCCCCAGGGATCGCAAACACTGGTGTCCGGGTTCGTTCCCATTCGAGTTCCACCATGGGCATGAGTAGACAGCGCGGGCCCTCTGCCACCACCAGTGTTAACTATGTCTGTCGCGCCGGCTGCACGAAACCAGTCTTCCATTTTATTGGCCGCATGAGCCGCGGCCATTGGTTCATTTTGCTTGCGACCATTAGTGACTCTCAATACCGGATCACCAAAGGGATCTATCACATTGGGATCGAGGTCAGCCCAGGTATGTTGGTAGGGAAAGGTATTGGTCTGTATATAAGCGGTTTGGGTGCGTCCGGCATTTTCCTTGATAAAGTCTTTCCATTCTGAGCCCCAGCGCCTGTTCACCCTGCCAAAGGTACCCATTGCTGCGGCACCAATCGGATGCTTCTCGGTATAAACATGCAGACTGGCCCCGCCAATAAATCCCAGACCACTATGATCGAAATTGTCATCGGCCCAGTCATCCACCATCACCCCCTGGGCAATGGCGCCGTACCAAATATTGAGATCAAAGGGGAACAAGGCCGTCACCAGCGTGCCACCCTGAATATCCCAGTGACCAAAATAATGTTTGCCTACCTGCCCGCGGTTGTTACCCAGACCATTGGGATAATAAGCCGAGGTGGATAATAAAAGTGTTCGAATATTTTCATAGGTATAACAACCCAGCAGCACTGCCCTGGCTGGCTGGAAAAACTCCTCACCATCCCGCAAATAAGTGACACCCGTTGCCTTTCCAGTATTGTCCACGTTAATACGACGGACATTGGCGTTATCACGAATTTCAAGATTACCTGTGGCCTGCGCTTTAGGTATGGTTGAAACATCCGTTGAGTTCTTTGCCCGCACATCACAACCACCACGATCACAGTAGCCATGATACTGACATCCCGGGCGACCATCATAGGGCTGGGAATTTATCGCTGCCGGCCCATGATAGGGGTGATAGCCCACTGACTGCCCTGCTTCGTACATATGATCAAGAAAGTCACATGAACGCAGTGGCGGCATTGGATAATCACGCTGCCGTGGACCTTCGAAAATATTACCCTCGGGATTAATCTGCCCCTGAATATTACCGGCTTTCCCGCTCACCCCTACTGCATATTCCACGTTGTCATAGAAGGGCTCCATATCGGCATAGGATACCGGCCAGTCTTCCAGTGTCGTGTCTTGTGGTATGTAGTCAGCGCCGTATCGCTCCAGGGTGGCACTGCGCACGTTGAAATCCCACGGATTCAAACGCCAACTCTGGGCATGATAATGAATGGAAGTCCCGCCCACCGCATTCATCATCGGATGCCGCGTCTGCTGAACCGCAGTGGCCGTTGGCGAATTGCGCACCGTTGGAACTTCGCCGGCGACCTTGTTGCCGGTTGTTACCAGAGAACGCACATTGTTATGAATTTCATCGGCCTTGTAGTCGCGCCCCGGATTCATCCAGGTACCGGCTTCCAGACCAACTACGTTGAGACCAGCCTGGGTCAGCGGTAAAACAGCTACGCCACCGGCTGCACCCAGACCCACCACTACAACATCAACTTCTGCAAGATTAGTCGTCACCTCTATTCTCCATCGTAATCACTGCCATAAGCCGATGTGTGCAATGGTGGAAGTCTTCCTCCCATTTGCTGCATTTGCGCAGTACTGGACATAACCGCTCCGGGATAACCAATCAGATCCCAGCCAATATAGCCTTGATTTCCACCGTAATAGGGATCACTAAACATGCCTTCCAGCGTGAGGCGGTGAAGGCGTGAAAAAATTGCGGCAGAATTTTCAAAAGTATCGATCTTGCCATCTTCCATATCCCGCAACAGTGCATCCTTGTTGTTGTCGCTGAGTAATTGAAAATCAAGGTCGTAGCGATTGCGCGCAGCGCTGGTCAAGGCAAACAATCCGGTTGTCAGTAACTCAAGCTCTTCTGCGTTCCAGCTGGCAAGGGAATTTTCAATATAATAGGGCACACCGGCGGCCACTGCACCGGGCCCATTGGCATCAGCTGGAATAATACGGTCAGTAAATGCTTCAAGTATCAGCCAGGCCTCACGGGAAAGGAGCTTCTGCGGTGCAGATACTGGCGTAGTACAGGACGTCAACGGAATCAGTGAAACAGACGTTGCAGAAACTGCAGACTGCAGAACCTTACGTCTGCTGATATCGCGACCGGAAGATGATTTCTCGCTCATGGGAACCCCCTTTCAATTCCTATTTGAAAGTTATCACATTCCCGGCGAAAGCGTATATGAAAGGGATGTTCAGAAAGTCAATTTATGACTACAGATAATGCGTATCAATAAACAGCAAGGTTAGATTTAAATACGCGTAATTAACGCCCGTATCCCAAAGTATTTATTCTTGTCACCCTGCCATCAGTAAAAATAACTTCACGCATAAAATAACGTGGTCCAAAGTTATAGGTCCAGGTTTCTATCGGGACTTCGACTACTGAACGGTTGTGGGTAAGCAGTTCGTCATTGGAAAGATCTGAATAGCGGGAATAAAAATTATGCCCAATGGACAGGGAGCGAAAGCGGCTGCGCGGAATCCCCGAGCGGTAGATGGTTTTGCGCGTGGAGATGGCAGGCTCTCCAAAGCTGGCCAGCACTTCGCCCTGATGATCCCCCCGTGAAATCAGGTTTCGATCACAACGCATATTGTCAGCCTTAGCGGCTATTGGAAATAACAGGAATGTCGAGAAAGTAACTACTGCCGCAACAATGGGAAAATGTTTAATCATGACAATCGCCTCCTGATTTTCATCATATAAACCAGAAGATGAATTTGAACTTAGCAACCTCACGGAGGGGAGAGGCAGATGAAAGATAAAGGAAAAGAGAAAAAGGATAAAGGTGACCAGTGAGGCGGCGCAGTCGCCCTTCTTGAGACTTGAGACTTGTGACTTGTCTCTTGTGACTGATCAACCCAGGTAGCTAATCATCACTCCCGCTGCCACAGCTGAGCCGATAACGCCGGCTACGTTTGGCCCCATCGCATGCATCAGGAGGAAGTTTTGTGGGTTGGCTTCAAGACCTACCTTATTGGCCACACGGGCTGCCATTGGTACGGCTGACACGCCTGCGGCCCCAATGAGTGGATTAATCGGCGTATTACCAAACCGGTTCATCAGCTTCGCCATTATTACGCCAGTTGCCGTGCCAATACCAAAAGCCACAATACCGAGTAAAAGAATGCCCAGGGTTTCCACGTTCAGAAAGGAATCAGAACTCAATTTGGAACCTACCCCCAAACCCAGAAAAATTGTAGTGATATTAATAAGAGCGTTTTGCGCTGTATCACTCAGGCGCTCAACCACGCCGCTCTCTTTCATCAGGTTGCCGAAACAGAACATTCCCAGCAGCGGCGCTGCGGTAGGCAAAAACAAGGCAACCAGCATTAGCAGGCTCAGGGGGAAAATGATTTTTTCACGCTGGGATACCGGACGCAGCTGTTCCATTCGAATCTCCCGTTCCGCCTGAGTGGTCAGTGCTTTCATAATGGGAGGCTGAATCATGGGTACCAGAGCCATATAGGAATAGGCTGCCACCGCAATGGCTCCGAGCAAGTCCGGTGCCAGGCGACTTGAAACAAAGATGGCGGTTGGACCATCAGCGCCGCCGATTATTCCAATAGCAGCGGCATCTGCCAGACTGAAATCCATCAGCCCCATAGCTGACAGGCCTACTGCGCCAATCACTGTGGTAAATATTCCGAACTGCGCTGCAGCACCAAGAAAGAGGGTACGTGGATTGGCCAACAAGGGACCAAAATCAGTCATCGCACCTACTCCCATGAAAATAATCAAAGGAAAAATACCCGTGGAGATACCAGCTTCATAGATGTAATAAAGAATGCCACCCGGTGACTCAATATGGCCGGCCGCGTCATAAAGGGGTTCAGCCAGAAAACCGGCACCCGGAATATTCACCAGAATGGCACCCATACCTATGGGCAACAGCAGCAGTGGTTCAAAACCTTTTCTTATTGCCAGAAACACCAACAGTAAGCCAACCAGCAACATAACAAACTGGCCAGCTTCCAACTGGTAAATTCCGGAGTCCTGAAAAAGCTTAAGCAAGCTATCCATTAAACGGGTTTCCTTGAGCGAAAGAGGAGAATGACTGCTTAACCAATGGTCAGCAACTCATCGCCTACGGATACCGCATTACCTTCCGCCACCTTGATACTCTGAATGGTGCCAGCTTTAGCAGCCTTAACCTCTGTTTCCATTTTCATGGCCTCAAGGATTATCAATACTTCTCCTTCAACCACTTTCTGACCAACAGTGACATTAACCTTGAAAATATTTCCTGCCAGTGGCGCCAACTGTGGCTCACTATTTTTCGCTGGCGCCGGGCCTTCTGCCTTTGCAGCTGCCTTAGCAGTGCCAGACACTGGCTTGATATTGCTGACATCACCACCTTCGGAGACCTGAACCACATAGGTCTGTCCATTAACGTTGACCGAATAAACACTGGCATCGCCATTTTTAGCCGGTGCCGCTGCAGCTTTGGGAGAGGCCTCTTCTTCGGTGGGAGCCGGTTCAAAGGCCTCTGGATTCCCACGGTTTTTCAGAAATTTAAGACCAATCTGTGGAAACAATGCATAGGTAAGCACATCATCAATTTCTCTCTCCCCGCTTTCCAGGGTAAACCCTTCTGCCTGGGCTTTCTCACGCAACTCCTGAGTGAGCACATCCAGCTCCGGCTCAAGCAGATCAGCAGGACGACAGGTAATAGCTTCCTTACCATCAAGGACTTTAGCCTGTAATTCCTTGTTCACCTCAGAAGCCGTGGCGCCATACTCGCCTTTCAGGATGCCTGCGGTTTCCTTGGTAATATTCTTGTAACGTTCACCCGACAGCACATTGATGACAGCCTGTGTACCGACGATCTGGGATGTCGGTGTTACCAGGGCAATGTTGCCAAGATCTTCACGTACACGGGGGATTTCCTTAAGCACTTCCCCAAGCCGCTCTGAGGCATTCTGTTCACGCAACTGCCCTTCCATATTGGTGAGCATGCCACCAGGCACCTGAGCCAACAGAATTCGGGCATCCACTCCTTTCAGGGCACCTTCAAACTTCGCATATTTTTTGCGTACTACGCGAAAATATTCAGCAATCTCGGCTAGCAAGGCCAGATCCAGGCCCGGGTCTCCAGGCTGACCGTCAAAAATGGCATTGATTGTTTCAGTTGGCGTATGTCCATAAGTCATACTCATAGAAGAGATCGCAGTATCGACCCTGTCAATATTGGCTTCTATGGCTTTAACCACAGTGGGTATGGAAAGACCAGTGGTTGCATGGGCATGCAAGTGAATAGGTAATGAGGTTTCCTTTTTCAGCCGTTCGACCATCTCAAAGGCATCATAGGGTTTTAGCAAACCGGCCATATCCTTGATACAAATGGAATCAGAGCCCATGGCTTCAAGTTGCTTGGCAAGCGTAAGCCAGGTGTCCAGGGTATGAACCGGGCTGACCGTATAAGATAAAGTTCCTTGCGCATGACCCCCTACTTTTTTCACTCCCTTGATTGCCGTTTCCATATTGCGTGGATCATTCATGGCATCAAAAACACGGAATACATCAACGCCACTGACGTGGGCACGTTCACAAAACTTTTCCACCACATCGTCGGCATAATGGCGATAGCCAAGAATATTCTGGGCTCTGAAGAGCATTTGATGGCGGGTATTGGGAATGGCTTTCTTGAGTTCCCTGATGCGGAACCAGGGATCTTCACCCAGGTAACGAATACAGGCATCAAAAGTCGCTCCGCCCCAGGTCTCAACTGACCAGAAACCTACCTGGTCAATTTTGTCTGCGATGGGAAGCATGTCGTCCAGACGCAACCGGGTGGCAAACAGGGACTGGTGAGCGTCTCGTAAAACCAGTTCTGTGATACCTACAGCATCTCTATCTTTAATCATTGGAATAACCCATTATAAATTTTCATATTCACGTCAGCATTAGTGTTGCATAAGCACTTACGCACTATTTCCGCACCATGGTTATCAAACCTGTTAAAAAAGATTGTGAAGTAAAACGATTCTTTATTGTGACTATGGCAGCAATTGCTGCAATTGCGACTAATGCACCTACTGCTTCAGGCGGTGAGCATGAATCGCAGCGGTGATGACAGCGAACAAGGCAGCTTCGTCAAGTTGCTCTGTTGCTCCGGGATTATTCGGGTCTGCGGGTTGAACAGCCCCATATTTCTGCACCAGTGTGGACATGATAGATGTCACAAACACCAGTATGGTGAGGAACACAAATACTGTGCCCATACCAAGTAACATCAGATTAATACCTTCTGATATCAACTCTCCGGAATTCACTTAATATTACCTCGTTTGATCTTTTTACAGGGATTCCCGGCGGAAATTCCAGTCAGCGCACTTTACATGAAAACAGCCAATTTTTCCAAGTAAACTGCGGGTTCACAGCGGATATGCGCTATTACTTTGACTTTCCCTTCACAATTCAGGGATTCTCAACATGCATGAAGCAAGATGAGGCAATTTACGGTAAATTACTATTCTGGACGTTAATCGACCACTGGGTCCACTAAAACAGGGTATTAACTCTTGCACGGCGAAACTTCAGAATTACTTACATCACTCCTCTTGCTTCTGGGCACATCAACAGCGCTGATTGTGCTGTTGTATCGTTTACATATTGCTTCCCTCCTGGCCTTTCTGATAACCGGGGCACTTTTTGGCCCAACCGGCCTGGGGGTAATTGATGATCCCGAAGAACTTGCGGCCATCGCTGAGCTTGGTTTAACTTTCCTGCTATTTATTCTGGGTCTCGAATTTTCATTACCCAGACTCATCGCCCTGCGTAATACGGTATTCAGACTGGGCAGTATGCAAATGCTTGTCTGCTCCTTTATATTTTTCCTGGTACTGCAGCTAACAGGGCTGGACTGGCAAATTGCCCTCATTCTCGCAGGTGGCTTTTCCCTGTCCTCCACTGCCATTGTCTCAGGTGAACTTAGCAATCTTGGGCTACTCAAAAAAAGACATGGTGAAATTGCTATCGGCATCCTGCTGTTTCAGGATCTTGCAGCCATTGTACTTTTGGTAGCCGTTCCACTGGTCAGTTCCCAGTCCGAGGGATTTTCTCTGGGCGGACTACTTTTCACCATCATTGAAGGCCTGGTTCTCCTGGCAGCCTTCTTCTTTACCAGCCGCTATTTACTGCCACATTTACTGCGCGAAATCGCTACCCAAAAGTCCGACCAGCTTCTTGTACTGGCGGCACTGGTGATCGTGCTGTTGTCGGCCATGCTGACATCCAGTATCGGATTGAGCATGGAGCTGGGAGCATTTCTGGCCGGGATGATGCTGGGGGATACCCGATTTAAACATCAACTTGAAGCAGATATTCGTCCATTCCGCGATTTACTGCTTGGTCTGTTTTTCATCACCATAGGGATGCTGGTTGATCTTGGACAGCTGATCTCTTTTTGGCCATACCTTCTGCTGGGAGGCCTGTTACTGATGATAACCAAGGCCTTGCTTATAACCGGAGTCGTCAAACTACTGGGCGAATCCTGGCGCTCTGCCATACCGGCAGGACTGACTCTGGCTCAAGGTAGTGAATTTCTCTTTGCCTTGCTGGCACTGTCTGTAAGAAGCCAGCTGGTTAACCAAAATGTTGCTTCTAATTTAATCACCATTGTCATTATCAGCATGGTGATGACGCCCTTACTGATCAAGCATGCGCCAAACCTTGTCGATAGCTTTATTTCCCGTATCGGTAATAAAACGCTGCAAGCCACAAACGATGAAATATTCGATCAGGAAATAAAGAAAAAGAACCATATCCTAATTCTCGGTTTTGGACGTGTTGGCCAAACCATTGCCCGTTTCCTGCGACCATTAAATATAGATTATCTGGTACTGGAAACAGACGACATTCGAATCAAGGAAGCCAGTGCTGCTGATGAGCCTATTTTTTATGGGGACAGTTCCCGTATTGATATTCTAAAAGCAGCCGGCGCCGCTAATGCCTCAATCGTGGTGGTCACCTTTGATGATACCGATCTGGCTACCAAGATTATTGAAAACGTCAAAAATATAAATTCCTCCATACCGGTACTGGTGAGGACGCGGGATGACTCTCACCTCGAAGAACTTCTGGCTGCCGGCGCAGAAGAAGTTATTCCGGAAACCCATGAGGCAAGTCTGACCATGGTTTCTCATTTACTGCTGATGGTGGAATACCCGGACATAATGGTTCACAGCATTATCGATAAGGCACGTCGCGATCGCTACCGTATGCTGAAAGGCTTTTACCACGGCGAACGACTGGGCTTCCTTGGCAAGAAAAGTCAAAGTTCAGCAATCATTCATGCGGTCAATTTACCGGAGGGGGCATTTGTCTGCGGTAAAAAAATTGCAGAACTTTTGCTACCTATGGATATCAATATTCTGGATATTCATCGCGACAACCTCGTGATATCAGCAGAGCAAAATCAGGACCTGGTGCTGCAGCATGGCGATATCGTAGTATTGCGAGGTCTGGTAGATCAGCTGGACGCCGGTGAAAGCTATCTGCTTCAGGGGTAATAATGCTTGAGGCTCTTTTGCTGCATCTGCTTGCCATCCCGGTATTTGCATGGCAATTATTGCGCGCAGTGCCTGCTGAAGGATGGCGTCATGTCTGGAAAAGGATTCCGCTGTTTGGCCTGATATGGATCCTGTTTAGTCTGTTAAACCTGCTGCATATAATTGGTCATCTGGCCGATGAGGTGCTTTTTCGAAATTACAGGCGAACGGCAATAAGAGAGCCTGTGTTTATTATTGGCATCCCTCGCAGTGGTACTACCTTTCTGCAACGATTGCTTGGTTGTGAGCAAAAATTTACTACCTTCTCTACCTGGGAGGCAATTTTCGCACCGTCGATCTCAGAAAAATATTTTTACCGCGCCCTTGGCTGGTTGACGCGCCCTTTCAATTTAATATTCAAACCTATTCGTCAAAATCTCTTCCGGCAGATGGACACTATTCATAAGCTGGGCTTGCAGGAACCTGAAGAAGATTTTGTGCTGCTACTGCCGATACTGGGATGTTTTTTACTAGTGTTCCTGTGTCCCGATTCAACACATTACTGGAAGCTGGGCTATTTCGATAAAAACGTCCCAACGTGGCACAAAAAACTGATATTGAACTTTTATCGGCTTTGCCTGCAAAAACATATATTTTTTCATGGCAAAGAGAAACGGTTGTTGAGTAAAAATCCTTCATGTACTTCCTGGTCAGCATCCCTGCTCAATTATTTTCCGGATGCACGGCTTATTGCCTGCACTCGCTCTCCGCAGGAGGCTGTGCCTTCCCAGCTAAGTGCCATGGGCCCGGCTATGAAGCTTCTGGGCTCTGGATTATTATCTGAAAATACCCGGAATAAACTGATTGAGCTTCTGTATAATTACTACTTTGAGCTTGGCAATATTCAGCAGAACAATCGCGTTTACATACTTCCCATGACAGTTTTACAAATCGATCTGAAAGTTACCCTGTTAGATATACTGAATTTTCTTGCATTCCAGCCATCGAGTAATTTCATTCTGAGTCTGGAGCTGGCAGATGAAAATTCACGCGCATACAAAAGCTCTCATCACTATAACCCCGGTCTGTTTTCACTCTCGGACAAGCTGCTTGCAGAAAAGTTTTATGACGTCTGGCCACTAAGTCATTCAGCATCAGGAAAAAGACAGCAGGAAAACTGAAAAAGTGCCCAGCCTTCCTTTATCTAAAACACGCCTACTGGCAATTTCCGATGCAGCCCCTTCCCGTAATGGCGCTGGTGCCTATTATCTCGACTTGCTTGAGCAGATTGATGGCCGTCTGGAGAAAACGCAGCTTTACTCTCCTGTCATCGATGAGCATGGCCAATGGCGGGCAGGACTCAGCCTTCCCCTGCCGGGTGATCAAACTCAGAAATTATGCTTTCCCAACCCCATGGAATTAAGTCGCGTATTTGACAGCCTGAATCCTGACATCGTCGTTATTGCTACGCCAGGGGTCTATGGTATTACCGGCGCGTGGATGGCCCGGCGCAGGAAAATCCCATACCTCACGGGTATGCATACATCCTTTGAACAACTCACCGAGCTTTACTGGCCAAACTCTGTTAAGGGAAAAATAGTCCAACAGTATTTTAATTTTTCCAACGGCTTTCTTTTCAAGCATACCGAGGCTGTGCTTGGAAATGCGGAACCGGTACTGAAACAGGCGCAGGACATGGGCGCGCCGAAAACCAGATTAATAGGAACACCGGTAGCTTCGGAATTTATCAATGTCGCTTATAAGCCTCATCCTGGCTCCCTGAAAAACTGCCTGTTTGCAGGGCGTCTGGCACGGGAGAAAAATATTGAAGCATTATTAAAAGCGGTGAAAGATTTTCCAGATATGCAATTCAGCATTGCCGGTGACGGGCCATTAAGGGAAAAAATAATTGCAGCGCTACAAGAGAACCATAATCTTGAGTATCTCGGCTGGTTAAGCCGACATGCCCTGAGGAAAAAGATCGATGAGCATGACGCTCTGCTGCTGCCCTCTCATTTTGAAACATTTGGAACCGTGGCACTTGAAGCAATGACCAGGGAAAAACTGGTTTTTGTTTCTCAAGGTTGCGGCATCACGCACTGGAACAAACTGCTTCCGGGATTGATTGTCATTGACGAAGTGGGGCTTTCACATAGCATCAGGCATGTTCTGCGTAAAAGCCTGGAAGAGCGTAAAGACATTGCCTGCATGGCCAACAGTCTCGCTCTGGAATGGAATGCTGATGTACTTAATCGATGGAGCCAGATCATCACTGAAACCATTAGAAACTATGCCGAAAATGATCAGCAGAATTAAAAACACCTTCAAGCAGGAAAGTTTCTGAGTAGCAATGCACGCACTGATTTCAATACATGATGTTATGCCTTCGACCCTGAACAGGGTCTCCCGGCTTACTCAGGACCTAACTCACTTGCAGTCCTGCAATATAACGATGCTGGTAGTGCCTGGGCATCAATGGTCCAGGGAACAGCTTGATGTTTTACGTGAATTTGAGCAACAAGGTTACATTCTTTGTGGCCATGGCTGGCATCATTCCAGCAAAAAAATTCGCGGCATTTATCATCGCCTTCATTCTTTACTGGTCTCGAGACACGCAGCCGAACATCTTGCGCTTGATGAAAAGGAAATCAGGCAGCTGATCGAGGATTGCCACCAGTGGTTTGCCAAAAACAATCTTGGCGCACCGGATCTTTACGTCCCCCCTGCCTGGGCTATGGGAAAAATCAGCCAGCGACAACTTGAACAAACGTCATTTCGTTTTTTTGAAAACACCTCCGGCTTCTACGACAGCAGTACGGGGCAACAGTTGTACCTTCCCCTCATCGGCTTTGAGGCTGACAATAGGTTTCAAGCCGGAGCACTGAAGCTTTGGAACGCAGTCAATACATTTGCAGGAAGTGAAAAAAAACCGGTACGTATTTCAATTCACCCCTCTGACAGGGAATTGCTCCTTGCTGACTCGTTAGCATCCGCTTTACGGTCCGTAACAAATGTTGTCCATTACCGCTCACTGTTTTGAATGAACTGACAAATTAATCAGCCTATGGGCAATTGCTGTTTCCGACAATTACTCTTCAAGCTCAAAAGCCAGCAACACATTCCCCGGACGCCCAACAAAGCCTGCCGAGCCGGAAAGCATATACATCATGGCATCAACCACAACAGGGCCTGAGCCATCAAAAGAGCCTCCATTGGCTGGCACACCATTCACCGTGGTAAACGTGTGATTGGCATCAAATGTCCAGATCACTTCTCCACTGTCAGCATCATAGGCACGCATTCCCCCATCGGCAGAACCGGAGAACACGGCTCCCGGTATGGCCGTAACCGCGGCTGACTGGGTGGCCGAACAACCTGGACCTTCAGCACACAACAAGTCCTGAGGCCCGGTATACCACGCGCGCTGCCCGGTCTCTATATCAATACCATGAATGCCGCCCCCCTGGGTAAATATGTAACCACCTACGGCTACATAAGCCAACCCATCGCCCACGGCCGCGCCCCAAACGCCACCAACCGGGCTACCCGGACCTGCGCGATACTGCCAAACCAGTTCTCCCTGTTTATTTGGATCAAGTCCGTAGGCAAAGCCGGATTTCTGGGGAATAACAAGCATTTCACGGCCCGATGGTGTGCTGGCCAGAATCGGTGAGGCTGAAAAATCAAAATCCGGGCCTACATCTTCGGGACAATTAGGGTTATTTTCCCCATCACAACCAAATATCCAGGCATCACCTGGCGTTAACTGTGTAGCCCAGGCAATTTCTCCATTGCTCATCTTGATAGCGACTACCGCATCCGAGGTTTCAGGAGCAGGATCAGCATAGGCATTACCGGTGGCTACATAAATCAGGCCCCGATCATCATCAATAGTGGGCGCACTCCAGATGCCGACGCCAGCGGGCCCATACAGTAATACGCCATTGCTGCTGGTACCACGAGGCCGGGGTTCAGGAACCATATATGACTTCCAGATGAGGTCACCACTTTGGGCATCAAACGCTGTGACACTGCCGCGAAAAGTACAACAGGCATAGTCCGGGTTTGATGAGGTGCTTTCTTCACCGACGCCCGACATGGGTACATAAAGAACCCCCTTATGTAATGCCACTGCACCCGTGCCACGAACACTGGGATGATCATCAACTGTACGTACCCAAAGTACTTGCCCAGTCTGGGCATTCACGGCATAGGCATTGGCTTTAATATCGACAAAATATACCGCATAGCCATCGCTGCCATCTTCAAACTGGTATGGCCCCACGGAGGCTGCGCTGCGAATTCCGCTGCGTGGCAAAAAGCTCCAGTAGGTGCATCCGGATTCCGCATCAAGAGAGTAAAGTGCACCGGCACTGTTACCAACAAATACCCGGCCATCTACAACTACGGGCTGCCCCCTGGCCTGCCCTTCTCCTGGCAAACCATAGGCCCATTTCAAACGCAGTTTGGGCAGGTCGGCACGCTCAATTCCGCCCCGTGTGGCAAAACGGGTATTACGCGCATCAGGTCCCCAGCCATTCCAAGAGGCATTAAGAGCCGGGTTTCGCATGGGCGGATTGTTTGCGCAAAGGTTTTCAGTGATTTCAAGCGCAAGATCAGACACTTCAGCACCGGTAAGCCAGGCTGTCAGGCCTCTCATTTCAACATCGGACAATCCTGTTGCCTGAATTTGCATAAGCCCATCCGTCAACGCCGCATACACGGAGTTCGGGGTAAAAGCCGCCATATTAGCCCGGGGCGGAGCATGGGTATTGGTTTCCGGATTCTCATGACAGGTAGCACAACGCGTGTTGTAAAGTGCTTCACTATCCTGAGCCTGACTGTTTACAGACATCAATACAGTAAAAATAATCAAGACTACGATTTTACCAAGTGAAAACATCGTTCCCTTTCCCCTTTATTTGCTGGTATGTTCATATCTGTTCGGCTTCTCAGTGGAATAATAGACGTTAAAAGCAATTGAAAACAGTGCAATGCAGCGAATCCGGAATGCCAGATATCCTCCTTTAGGATCTTCGCATTATCGAATTGATCAGTCATAATAGTGAAAACTACAATTATTTATAGCGGGGTAATAAACATGCAGCTAATCCAAAAGGGAAAAATTTTTATCGCACTGGCATTATGTCTGCCATTTGTTTCCATTCAGGCCCATCACTCCATTGTTGGAGAGTTTGATACTGCCGTTGAGTTTCAGTTACAGGGAAGCATTACTGAAGTGGAATGGTTTAATCCGCACATCTGGTTATATATGGATGTCACCAGCGAAAGTGGTGAAGTGGAAAACTGGCAATGTGAAATGGGCTCCCCCAACCAGTTAATCCGTCTTGGCTGGGCCAAGGAAGATCTGCCCATTGGTACGGTGATTATCGCCAGGGCCAATCCCGCGCGAGATGGCTCGAACACTTGTTCTACTCGTGTTATCACCCTTGAGGATGGCACCCCGGTTTTTTCACGATCCGGCAACCGTTAACACGGAGGCGATAATGAAAATAACCTTTCCCTTATTTTTTTCGCTGATCCCGTTACTCTTTTCCCATACACTTCTGGCCCAGGATGATATCCCGCGTTTACCCTGGGGCAAGCCTGATTTCAATGGCGTCTGGGCACGGCCTTATGTCCCTAATATGCTTGCAGCAGGCAATGGCAGCAGTCAGATTGGTCCCGGGGAAGAGCCTTTCACTGCCGCAGGTCGCAAGAATTTCGATAATTACAATCCCAGCGAGGGCGATTACACCGGGTCATGCCTCCCTTTTGGCCTGTTACGCGCAATGAACTCACCAGACCCAATTCAGTTTATGCAAACTGAAAATCATTTCGCTTACCTTTACGAGCAGAACACCTGGTTCAAAACGGTAAACCTGGATGGACAGGATCATTCCGGGCGTTTGCCGCCCGCCTGGTATGGACACTCCATAGCAAACTGGGACGGTGATACGCTTATCATCACTACCAGCAAACTGAATGGTAAAACCAGACTCGACACCATTGGACATCCCCACAGTGACCAGCTGAAAGTCACTGAATCATTTACTTTATCTGACCCGAACACACTGGCTTATGAAGTGATCATTGACGACCCGATTTACTACACCAAACCCTGGAGCAACAAACGCATCTTTACCAGACAGACAGATTTTGAATTGATTGAATATTCCTGCATGGAAAACAACAAGTCCTTATGGGAAGGAAGAGTTGTACCGCCAGATTATGACAACTGGCACAACTATGAGGATGACGATTAGCTTTTATGCAGGCACTGCTTTTATGCAGAAACTGCTGGTTACTGCCGATCCATAAAATCAAAAATCTCACTGGCAAAAGTCAGATAAGCCGTGAGATGTTCCCCGTCGGGCACATCATAGTAATGTGCCTCCACCCCATGATTTGCCAGTTCCCTTGTTACGCGCAGGGATGCCTCCCTCGTATTTGCGGTATCTGCAGTGCCATGGATCATCAGCACCGCTACCTTATCCACCAGGTTTTCAAAGGGATAGTCAGCAGTGACTATTGGGCCTGCACTGACAATGATGCCAGCGATGGCATCCGGGTATTTGGCGGCAAAATGAAAAGCAGACGAACCGGAAGGATTTTGCCCATGGATAAATACTCGTGAAGTATCGGCGTTATATTCCTGAGCCACAAGATGCAATACATTAATAATATCCTGCTCTGACCGGCTATTTTCCTCAGCCGTCCAGCCGGCACCTGGCACCGAAGGTCCGGCGGGTCGGTCTACTGGATAAGGGCTGCCATAATAGGGCTGTGCATAACCCCGATAGCCCAGGGGGGAAATAACGATATAACCCCGCTCTCTTGCCTGAACCACCAGGTCATTATTGTTGCGATGGTTATTGTTAATGCTGGGTCCTGCGCGCAGGGTTATTAATATCGGCAATGATTGCTCCGGACTCCAGTTCTCAGGCACATAAAGCCGATATGGAATGGGTTCCCCGGTGCCGGGAAACTCATAAGCCCGGTATTGTTCGCCGCTGTGCTGATACATCGGCGCGTTCGGGTTTGGAACAAGCGAGTCACTTACCTGCATACCAGGAATTGATATTGGCTGGGCAAAAGCTAACGGCATCCATAAACAGGCCATAAAAATAGATAAGGGGTTTCTCATAATCATCATCCTGAATCCTGATTAAAATCTGACAGCATCTTTTGATTTATCATCCAGTAATCTTCAATAAGCATCAAGATGAATATTCCATATGCGATGAAAAGTGGGAGGCCAGTTCTATTTAATTGTCACGTCATAGAGACTTCTGCTAGTCTCTTTGGTCCGAATTGTTTCGGATAATGGGGGATTAAAAATGCATGCAATCAAAATTTTAAGCCTGGTTACACTAACCAGCATGTTATGGGCCTGCTCTGGCGATAATACCAGTGAGCAAAGCCAGTCCATGGCCACCATGGCGCCAGCCGCTGAAGCCATGCCAGCTAATACTATTGAAGGGGTAGTTACCAGTGCAAACGGCGCAGAAGCCGGCGTTTGGGTAATTGCCGAAACCCATGACTTTGACACACGTTTTGCGCGCATCGTTGTTACCAATGATGAAGGTCGTTATCTGATTCCTGATTTACCGGAAGCGACCTATGATATCTGGGTGCGTGGTTATGGCCTGGTAGACTCTGAAAAAATATCAGCGACACCAGGCTCCAGTCATGACCTTGACGCAGTACTTGCTCCCGATGCCGCTGCAGCGGCCGAATATTATCCTGCAGGTTACTGGCTTTCACTGCTCGAGGTTCCGGATGCCAGCATGTTCCCCGGCACCGGCCCTACAGGCAATGGCATCAGTCCCCGAATTGAACATCAGGCTGACTATATTCGCATGATAACGTCTGGTGGCTGTGTGGTATGTCACCAATTGGGGAACAAGGCTACCCGTGAATTACCTTCCTTGTTTAATGGCTACGACACCAGTGCTGCAGCCTGGAACAGACGTATTCAATCCGGTCAGGCAGGCCCGTTCATGACCCGTACCTGGACCGGAATGGGCCTTGATTACAGCTCTAAAATGTTTGGTGACTGGACTGATCGTATTGCGGCCGGCGAATTACCGCCAGTACCAGAACGGCCACAAGGCGTGGAACGCAATGTGGTCATTACCCAGTGGGACTGGGCAGATCCAACA
>JAHEHN010000020.1 GCA_024644515.1 Gammaproteobacteria bacterium | reverse complement strand
GCATTAAAGGCTAAACGAATTCTTGAGGTGGTTTGGGATTATAGTTTGGCTAATGATTCAACTTGGGAAGATCTGGTAGCCACGGCTAGAGACATTGCCAAAGATCCAGGTATTACTGAAGTAAGAAACTCTGGTGACGTCGATACTTCTTTTAATGAAGCAGCTGAAATTGTTGAGTCGCTATATGAATATCCATATATCTCACACGCGACTTTAGAGCCACAAAACTGTACTGCTTTATTTGAAAATAATCATATAGAAGTATGGGCGCCAACCCAATTACCAGGTGAATGCGAAGCTGGCATTGCCAAGCTTCTAGATTTACCACCTAATGAGGTTGTGATTAATCAGATTAGAATGGGCGGAGGCTTTGGTCGTAGATTGATGAATGACTATGCCAATGAAGTCGCATTGATCGCCAAAAAGATGCCTGGCATTCCGGTAAAACTTCAATGGTCTCGTGAAGATGACATGGCGCATGACTATTATCGGCCTGGAGGGTTTAAATCTTATAAAGCGTCAATTAATGGGAGTGCCCAGCTTGATGCTATGCAGGTTCATTTTATTTCTGTAACTCGTGATGGAACAACTCCTATGTTCATGGCTCAGGGTGATCCAAACCTCTTCCCTTTAGATCAACTTGAAAATGTGAGAGTTACAGAGACGCTGCTTGATTGTTCGATACCTACAGGAGCACTTAGAGCGCCGGCATCTAATGTGTTCGGATTTACTTACCAGAGTTTTCTTCACGAATGCTCCGTTGCAGCAGGAAGAGATCATCTCGAATTTTTGTTGGAACTCACTGGTGATTCAAGTCCACCAGAAAACCCTATGGCTATGCATACTGGTCGTGCTGCAGATGTGATAAAGGCAGTTGCTGAAAGAGCTGAGTGGGGCAGAGTTATGACAGAAGGAAGAACTTTAGGACTCTCATTCTTTTATAGTCACAGTGGGTATGTAGCTCAGGTTGCTGAAGTTAGTGTCGAAGAAAAAAGGATAAAAGTACACAAAGTTTGGTCTGTAGCTGACTTTGGTTATATACATAACATTAGTGCCGCTGAAAATCAGATTCAAGGTGCAATTATTGATGGAATGAGTCAACTTTCGAGCCAAAAAATTACTTTTGAAAATGGCCGGGTTGCACAGACAAACCTTCATCAGTATCCGCTTTTAAGAATGCCTGCAGCCCCAGAAATTGACGTTCATTTTCTAAGTACAGAATTCCCTCCAAGTGGTGCAGGGGAACCTGGTCTACCTCCAATTGCGGCCGCAATCTGCAATGCAGTCTTTACCGCAACTGGGGACAGAATCAGGAAAATGCCTATATCTGAACTAGGTTACAGTTTTGTATGAATATTAAAAATATTATAAGTGCAACATTTGCCTGTTTGATAGTTGCTCTCAGTGGTTTCACAATAGTTTTAGCCCAGAACTCTGAAAGACGGAATCTGGTATCTACTGAAGAACTTAACACTCTGCCGATAGAGAATTGGCTAACCCATGGTGGCTCTCTAAATAATCAACATTACTCACCGTTAAATCAGATCAATAAAGACAATGTGTCTGAATTGAAAGCAGTGTGGCGTACCCATCTTAATGGGTCGGGAATTGGTCCACAGTTTTCCAATGAGGCTCAGCCATTAATTCATAATGGTACAGCGTATATTGTTACAGGCGAAAATGATGCTTTTGCAGTCAGTATTGATACAGGTGAAATTATTTGGAGCTATGATGCTCCATTACCAGCTGACCTGGGACGTAGTATTTGTTGCGGCTGGTCAAGTCGAGGCCTGGGTTTAGGGGATGGTAAGGTTTATGTAGGTCGCCTTGATAGTAAGTTAGTTGCGTTAGATCAGTTAACGGGCGAAGTGGTTTGGGAAGTTCAGGCAGAAATCATGGAAGAAGGCTATAGTATTACTAGCGCTCCTTTGTATTATGATGGAAAAGTAATTGTGGGCTTCGCTGGTGCTGAATATGGTATCCGTGGAATGATAAAAGCATTTGAATCTGAAACTGGAGAACATGCTTGGACATTTTATACTGTACCGGGTCCCGGTGAAGTAGGTCATGATACCTGGCCGCAGGATAATAATGTATGGGAACACGGCGGCGGCAGTGTATGGAATACACCAGCAGTAGATCCGGATTTAGATCTACTTTATTTTGCTACGGGAAACCCGGGTCCAGGTTCAAATGGTGCAATCAGAGAAGGTGATAATCTTTTCACAGCTTCTGTTGTAGCTATTGATGCCCAAACGGGTGAATACCGCTGGCATTTACAGGAAGTCCACCATGACATTTGGGATTATGACGGCGCGAACCCCGTTGTGCTTTTTGATGTAGAAATTGAAGGTGTAACCAGAAAAGCTATTGCTCATGCTGCTAAAACAGGCTGGGTTTACATCCTTGATAGACAGACTGGAGAGCCTCTAATAGGGATTGAAGAAAGGCCTGTATCTCAAGAACCGTCTCAATCAACTTCTCCAACTCAACCTTTTCCGATAGGCGATGCATTTGTGCCGCAGTACATTGATGTTCCTCCAGAAGGAGCTGATGTCGTGAATAACGGGCAAATTTTTACACCATTCGGTCCTGATATTACAACAATGATTCAGCCTGGTACTGCAGGGGGAGCTAACTGGCCATCGAGTTCTTACGATCCAAGTCGTCAGATTCTCTATATCTGTGGTACTGAGAGTGCGATGAATCTAGGTGGTGGTGGTGATCCGGATATGCCTATCCCTGAGCAGCGTGATGGAAATTTTTTCATTGGTGGCACAATGGGAGCGGTGAGCAAAACGCAGCGTGGAATTGTGGCTGCCATGGATATGACAAACAACAAATTGGTTTGGAGTTATCGTTGGGATGAAACTTGCTTTAGTGGGTTTACGGCTACTGCAGGAGATTTGATTTTTGTAGGTCGAAATGATGGTAGAATGACTGCTTTAGATTCCGATACAGGAAGAGAATTATGGTCATTCCAAACAGATGCTGGACTTAACGCTCCTGCAGCAGTATTTGAACATAATGGTAAACAGCATGTATTGGCTTACTCAGCTGGTAATTTGTTCGCGGGTTCAATTCGTGGTGATAGCCTTTGGTTGTTTAGCCTTGATGGTGAAATGGAAGAAATTAGTAATTTCAACAATCAGGTCCCAGATCCTACTGGTATCCCAGAGTTAGCTTTCAAAGGGGATCCAGATATTCAAAGTGGGGAGGAGGTGTACAAAATTACGTGTCTGCCTTGTCATGGTGAGGATGGGCTAGGTGGTCACAATGGAGCAAAACCGTTGAATCAGCTCGAAAGTTATAACCAGGTTCTTTCTAAAGTTTTACAGGGTATAAATGATATGCCCGCTTTTGAACAGATTTTGAATCAAGAGCAAATTCGTGATTTAGTCGGATTTGTTTATGAGCGGTTTAGTCAATAAAGATTTTACTCCCTTCTTTTATAAAGAGTGTTTTTTTTTGGTACGTAAAGTAAGTCGTCAAATTGGTTATGAACCCAATATTTCACTTCTGACGGTTTTTCTATCGTCTCACACACATAGTTAGTCAAATCCCCTAAAACACACTACAGGATTCAATACAGAGTTCTGATACTTCTTCGTTTTGCCCCTCAACCACTGAATCCAAATAAGATGTGGAAATACATATTTTCACACATTTTCAAAAACTCCGAGGAAATCATGGAGTAAGGAAATGCCAAAAAAAGGTAGGAATTACAAATATTAGGAAATATCGTCGCACTAAGCAAAACCACACATTTTTAGGATTTTGTAGAGTGAAAAACGACAAATATAACCTGACAGATAAGCAACTGAGAGAGTTGTTACTTGTATCCACAGTAATACGAGGAGTCAGGGTGAAGTCTGAGGAGGACGATGATGAAGCAAGCGCCAGTATTGAACGACAAACAAGTGAAGAAACTGTTCAACTCACCAAAATAATGGGCCTAATTAACAAGGCGGGAATCTCCAAAAGGCAATCCGTATCAGTTATTAAATCTGGAAAAGGGGTTGTTAAGGAAATCTATGGAGAAAAAGAAAGTAATGGAGTCAGATTTATTATTCACTATTATTTAAATAAAGCTCACCTTTATATGTTCTCAAACGTATTCCAGTCTTTCTGCTTTTTCGTTGAGCCATAACCTGCCTACTTTGACAGCTCCGGGTTTGCGTTTGTCATTGATCAGATCGAACAGATCGCCGTTTTCTCCCACTAACTGGTGGGGCACCCCCTGTTCCCTTGCCAGCTTCGCATTTGCTCGCATGTGTTGATCCTCGCCATGCACCGGTATGGCCAGGCGTGGTTTGGTCCACTGGTACATCTGGCTTAGTTCCTCTGCACAGGGATGGCCGGACGCATGCAGTGGGATAGCGGATTCCTCGGCCATGGTGACCTGAATAGCGCGCGCCCGAAAAGCCTTAACCAGGGCGGTAATTTTCTCTTCGTTACCGGGAATAGTCTTTGTAGAGAAGATCACGTGATCACCCGCTGACAAATCCAGATCCGGGTGACTATCGGCCGCCAGCCGATGCAGGGCAGCGCCAGGTTCACCCTGACTGCCCGTCGCCACTAAAAGCATTTCTTCAGGCAACAGGTATCCCAGGTTAGCGTTATCCACCACGTTGAAATTTTCCTGGAGATATCCGGCTGCGCGTGCGTTGGATACCATGCGATGAATGGAGCGGCCCAGCAAGCCCAGATAGCGTCCGTTCACTTTTGCCACATTCCCGAGGGTCTGCATGCGCGCCACGTTACTGGAGAAACAGCCTACAACCACGCGCTGTTTCGATTCTCCAATCACCTTGTTGAGGCCATTAAACAGCGCCGCCTCGGAGACCGAATGCCCGGCTACCGTAGCATTGGTTGAATCGCAGACCACTGCATCTATCCCTGCCTGACCGACAGAGCGAAACAGTTTGGGATTAACAGCGGCACCGACAATGGGGGCTGAGTCCAGCTTCCAATCTGCAGTGTGCAGAACATTACCAACGGGCGTTGTGATCAGCAGGGCATTGGTTTCCGGCGTGCTGTGGGTAATGGGTAGCCACTTTACCCTGAAGGGACCCAGGTCTATTTCATCGCCTTCTGCCACCGTAAAAACGGGAGCATTCACACCTTTCTCGCGCAGTTTGTGCAGCAATACATTACGGGTAAACCGTGTGGTATAGATCGGGCAACGAAACTGTTCCCATAAATGGGCAATCGCACCGATATGATCTTCATGGGCATGGGTCGCTAACAGTGCTTCCAGAGATTCGGCGCGATTGCTGATAAAGGACGGGTCAGGCATCTCCACCCGATTACCACTATGAGATCCTTCAGGATATTTCTCAAAGGTGACACCGCAGTCAACCATCAGCCATTTCCCGTCATGGCCGTAAAGATTGAGATTCATGCCAATCTCACCGCAGCCGCCTAATGGCACGAACCAGAAATCTTTATTGGTGGGTAGCATCAGAGTATGGAATAAAAGGGGTCCTTGAAGTAAAAAACGGAGCCAACTGGCTCTGTTTTTTTATAAGAAGATTTAATGTTAGCGTGCAGCCAGCTTTTCAATCATTTCCAGCGACTGCATGACGTTTTCCTCAGGAGAAACGCCCCCCACTGTTCCCACAATAGTTCCGTCAGCATCAACAATGAAGGTATCACGTGAGGCAAAGCCATGATCAATATCGACGCCACGCGAATCCTTAAAGCCCGCTCGACCTTCACGCACATCAATATCGTAGGAGGCGGCAATGCTGCCATCGGCATCAGATACTACGGCCAGTTCACCGGCGCAGTATTCGGATTTAAAAAAGCAAAAAGGGGGACAGATTTATTTTTCATATTTTAAAAATCTGTTCCCTTTTTTGTCCAGGCTATTTTTTATATGCGGCTTTTCGATGCCTTAATCCCGGTGATCAGTTCGGCCATCGCCATCTGGGCTGTGGCAAGCTACTCCATCACCGAAGAGAAGTCCCATGAAATCAGGCTGGAACAGGAGGCAATGCGGGGAGAAGCCTAGCGCGTTCCCCTCTCTTCATTCTACCTGAGAAACTCATCCCGGGTCCTGTGACTGTCTTTGAAGGCGCCGCCCAATGCCGTGGTCTGGGTGGTGGAATCGGCGTCCATGACGCCACGGGACTTGACGCAGTAATGGGTCGCATCAATGGTCACGGCCACGTCATCGGTTCCCAGCAGTGTCTGCAGTGCCACCAGAATCTGCTGGGTCAGGCGCTCCTGCACCTGGGGACGCTGAGCGAAGAAACGCACGATGCGGTTGATCTTCGACAGGCCGATAATCTTGTCACCAGGAATATAGGCGACCCGGGCAGTACCGTCGATGGTCACGAAATGATGCTCGCAGGTACTGGTCAGGCTTATATCCTTCACCTTGACCATTTCGTCCACTTTCATCTTGTTTTCGATCACGGTTATCTTGGGAAAGTGCGCGTAGTCCAGGCCTGAAAATATTTCGTGGACGTACATTTTGGCAATGCGGTGTGGAGTCTCTAGCAGACTGTCATCGTTCAGGTCCAGCCCCAGTGTTTTCATGATGACGGTCAGGGAGTCCTTTATCTTGAGGTACTTCTCCTCGTTATCAATGGTATGGGGAATCATTGGAGTTTCCAGTCCGTGTGCCAGCAGTGCCTCACGCACCATCAGGGCCTCTTCGCTGAAACTTGCTTCGGCCATGGGCTGTGTTCTTGCCAATACCTGGTTCATAACTGTCTCCTTGATATCAATATTTTTCAGGCGTAAGACTTGTACGCAGTACGCCCTGGCATGGATTTATGCGGTTTTCAGGTGGCGCCCGCCATCAAGGGCGAGAGAGCGGCCGGTCATATAACGGCTTTCCAGCAGCATCTTCACAGCTGCAATGCCTTCATCGGCTCCGGGGCCAGGACTGAGCAGGGATTTGAGGGCTACCTTCTTCCTGTATTCCCCGTCATCAGTTTCCCTGAACATGAGCAGGGCCGGGGCAATGCTGTTTACCTTCACCTGCGGGGCCAGGCTGGCGGCGAATGACAGTGTCAGGTTATGCAGGGCTGCCTTACTTGCCGCATAGGCAATATGTTTGCTGCTGCCGCGCTCGGCCACGTAATCGGTAATGTGAATGAT
This sequence comes from Gammaproteobacteria bacterium, assembly GCA_024644515.1. GTDB lineage: Bacteria > Pseudomonadota > Gammaproteobacteria > Pseudomonadales > Pseudohongiellaceae > Eutrophocola. Next base: position 20,158 of record JAHEHN010000020.1, on the reverse strand, counting down.
GTCGGCCTGGCCGTACTCCTGGGCACCGAGTTTCAGCTGGTCGGTAAATCCCAGGTTCATCAGATAAGGGGCCTGAACATGCACCCCCCAGTTTTGCCCCATCACCTGCGCCGGGTCATCCCTGTCGGATTCGGGCAGCCAGTCCGAGGCATTATGGACAATGGCACGTATAGACCGGCTGCGACCTGCAAAGTTCTTAATAAAGGCATTAATGCTTTCCGTCGAGCTGAAATCCGCCTGCAGACACTGGATGCCTTTTTCTTCAAGATCTTTCAGGTTGTCACGCTGGCGGCGATAGGTGATGGATACCTCGTAACCCTCGGCAGCCAGTGCCAGTGCGAGGGCCCGCCCAAAACGCTGCGCACCGCCGGTGATGAGAATCTTGCCTGACATTACTGGCGGCTAGCTGAAAGCGTGACAGAAACGGAATCGGCAAAGCGCAGGGCATGGGGCTTGTCAACTTTCACGGTCGCCCGGGTAGCCATGTCGCTTTCCATCAGGATCTGCAGGAGATCCTCGGTCAGTTTTTCCAGCAGGCGAAAACGCCCCTGTTCCACATGCCCGATGATCTTTTTGGTAATGGTTTTGTAATTCAGGGCCGTGGTTTCATCATCGCTGCTGCAGGGCTCATTGGCCTCGTACTGAAGTTCACAGTTGATGATTACATCCTGCTGTTTGCTCAGCTCTTCCGGATTGAAACCGATATAGGTTCTCAGCCGCAGGTCTGTGATGTTGATGATCGCATCGTTGCGCTTCCAGGCTCGGCCGCTGGAAATCGTGTCTTGTGTTTTCAATGAATGGACGTTTGGCATTACGTGCTCCTGCTATTTAATGAGGAGATATACGTCGGTTTTTGCAAAGCAGATTCAGGCAATGAATCCGCCCCGCCAAGATCGGCGTAAGAGCGTTCATACAATAACTGGAGGCGATATGCCGGAAGGTCCTGAAATACGGCTGGCGGCCGACAAGATTGAAGCAGCTCTGCACGACCGCGAACTGACAGAAGTCTTTTTCGCCTTTGATCACCTGAAACCCTATTCGCGGTCCCTGACCGGCAGCAAGGTGCTTGCCGTTGAAACCCGGGGCAAGGCTCTGCTGATTCACACGAACTGCGGGCTGAGTATCTACAGCCATAACCAGCTCTACGGCCGCTGGATGACAAGAAAGGCCGGCAGTATGCCGAAAACCAACCGGCAGCTGAGACTGGCCCTGCATAACCATGACTACAGCGCCTATCTTTTCAGCGCCTCGGATATCAGCGTGCTTGAAACCGGCCAGCAGGCACAGCATCCCTTCCTTGCCAGGCTGGGGCCAGACATCATGTCGGCACCCGTTGCCGACGTTCGCAGGCAAATTAAGGACCCCCGTTTTACCAGGCGTTGCCTGGGGCAGCTGCTGCTGGACCAGGGCTATCTTGCGGGCATGGGCAATTACCTGCGCAGCGAAAGTCTCCATGTTGCCGGCATACATCCGGACAGGCGGCCAACCGACTGCGGCGTCGAGGAACTGGACCGCCTGGCCTCCAGCATCCTCAAGCTTGCCCGGCAATCCTACCGGCAAAGGGGGATTACCAATGACCTGGTCCGGGCCAGGGCGCTGAAGGCAGAGGGGCTCCGGCGCAGTGAGTACCGGCACTGGGTATTTGCGAGGGAAGGCAGGCCCTGTTACCGCTGTTGCGAGAAAGTAATAAAAACCCGGGTTGCCAGCCGCAGGCTCTACTACTGCCCGCGCTGCCAGGCCTGAGTCATGCGCAAAACCGCACGCAGACAATCCGGGATCCAGGTCAAAAAGCCGCTAATTTCCGACAAATAGGCTTAGACACCTAAAGGGCAAAATGGCTTAAATAAGATCCTGGCAGCCGCTGCCTCACTCCATAGAAGCCTTGAAAGCACACAAAGGTCCCGCCCAAGAACCATTTCCCTTACAGACACCGCAGTCTCACCCTGGTGACGGGCTTCCTGGCCCTGGTCAGTGTGCCCGCCGCCGCCCAGAAACCCGCATGGGTGCCCGTGGCGTAATTGCCGCTGGGCAGCATGGGTAATGCCGACGCATACCAGATGACAGAAGTCATGAACCGCTGTACGGCGCTGAACATGACCCTGTCGGCACTCACGGCCAGCGAATCACCGGAAATTTCCTAATGCTATGGTTCATAGCTTTATAAAGCAGATTAATGGAGAACTAATCATAAGAAGTACAGTGAATAAAGGTACATCAGTTAAATTGTTCATACCATTACTACCCGAACAGGCAAAAGAACAACAAATTGAAGAAAACAATCGTCTGGAAGCACTACATAATTTTGGTATTCTTGATACGCCACAAGACTCGAGATACGAAAAGATTGTGCAAGAGCTCGTTGAATTAACCGGGGCTAATTATGGATTTATTTCTTTTGTTGATCGTGATCGACAATAGTTTAAAGCAATAATAGGATCAGATCTTAGTGAAACACCGTTGAAGGATTCAATATGTGCTCATGTCATTAAAGTTAAGTCGGATTTTTTTTCATCGAATGATGTTGGTGATGACGTAAGATTTTGTGGAAAAAGCTCAGTAGAGTCTCTCGATATTGGGTTTTACTGTGGGGCTCCATTAATTGACAAGAATGGAGTTAGATTAGGGATGCTAGCAATAGCGCATGACACAAATTTGCATTTAAATGACAAACAAATTATGCGCAATAAACATCTGGCGAACAAAGTGATGGCTTTGGTTTATGATGATTTTAAAAAACATAATATGTTGAGTAGAGATCATTAATCATGACGGCATCAGGAATACTGTTAGTGGATGATGAAATAGCACTTATTAACGTTGTAAACCATTGGCTTGAAAATGCTGGTTACGAAACAACCACTTGTTATTCAGCAGATGAAGCTGCTGATAAGATTCTGAATAATGAATACGACGTACTCTTTTCTGATGTAATAATGCCTGGTAATTTGAACGGTTTTACTTAAGCAGAGCTTGCTATAAAGGAACAACCGAAAATAAAGATACTCGTTGCTTCTGGTTATACTGATGGCCTTGAAAATAACACTAAAATTGATTTCGAAATCCTTAGCAAACCTTACAGAAAGCAATATTTGTTAGATAAAATCAAAAAACTTTTCGAAAAGTCATAAATCAATATATTTCATAATCAAAAATGAGCTTGTAGCCCAGACCACGCATTGATTTAATGGTGTTTTGGACCCCGGATGAATCTGAAAGCTTTTGGCGCAAGTTTGAAATATGTACATCTAGCTGTCTATCGCCAGGATGCCATTTTTTATTAAAAACGGTCTCATAGGCAGCTTGCCGATCAATTTTACCGCCATAAACGCAAATGGCCGTAAAAAGAGCAGCTTCTTTTTCAGTTAGCACCCTATCCGATAATTTTGATTTCAGTGTTCGTGTAGCGGGGTTGAATTCTGAAGCGCCGAACCGTATTAAACGGCACTCAACATTATGAGGCGTTAGAGATACGCCTACTCTTCGAAAAATAGTTTTTATTCTTGCGATTAGCTCAGCACCTGCGTAAGGTTTAGTCATGTAGTCATCCGCACCAGCCTCAAGGCCTTTAACACGATCGTCAATTGTAGTTCGACCGGTTAGAATCAAAATAGGAATTTGATTAATTTTACGAATGCCATGAATTATGTCTATGCCGTCATCGTTAGGTAATCCGAGATCCATTATAATAAAATCAACCACAGACCGAGATACTAGATCAAAAATTACATCTCTTTCGATACTATTGATACAGTCAAAATCTGAATAATTGCATATACTTTCAAGGTTGGCCGCTAGTATTTTATCGTCCTCTACTATTAGTATCTTTTTATTCATTGTTCGCTACTTATCGCTTGATTCATCATAAAAAACATTTTTAATGAATTGTCATTATTTAGAGCGAACTCAAAGCACGGATTAATTTTTTGAAAGTTCTGCAATGCAATTAAATTACAATTCTTTTTTGAGCTTGTGCTTGTATGTTCTGCAGTATCCTGATGCTTGTAAGAAACAATACACTGAATTCCACCAGCGGCGGATTCAATATCACCTACCAGTACATTAAGTTTGTGATTTTGAAAGCTATACCGCAAATAGCTTATCGCATTAAGAATTGCATACTTCAAAGCCTCTGAATCAATTGATGTGCAAGCATCTTCTTTTATATCAATTTTGTATTCAAAGACATCTTCAAAATAGTTTTCAATAGATGTTAGCATCATGTAAAATTCTTGAACATTAAATATATTATTTACTATGACATCATTTGTAAGTTTTGCTGTTTCATGTATGGACGCAAGAAGCGAAAAAGCACTACTGATGTAAATAACTTTTTCACCCGTACTAATTATTCCCTGTTTGATATTGGAAATGTCATCAACTCCAGGCTCAATATCCATCATTGAGTTCAGTGTAATCATATTCATTGCAACATTATTCAATGAATGAGCAGTACTTGATGTCAATTCATACAATTCTTCTTCGGACAAAATTTACTCCTCTCGCGCTAGACTTTTTATAATTTACAACTGATTATTTATACATTTTGACAGTATTACAAAGTTTTATCTAAATATTTAACTTTTAAGGAAATTATCTTGGCAATTTTCTGATGGCTTAATAGTAATGAAAATTTTAGCAAATCAGCTACAGGAAGAGCAGAAATCTAGGCGAAAATCGCGATTTATATTTTATCCCCTTTTTCTTTTCTATTACTAATACTGATCTCATTTAGTGCTTATCATCATTGGCAATCGGGAAAATTTGGAGATCGAGCATCCAACGCTTTCTTGACCCAAATAAATATTGCAAAAATACTGTCGCATTCATTATTGGCTTCTTCTGAAACAGAAAACATTGTAAACACTGAAAAAATAAGACAAGAATTAGAAGACTTACTTCATAACATTGAAATTGTTTATTATGGCGGAAGCAATATACCGCAGCTGCCTTTCAATGGTACACAAAATATAGATGCTTTGGATATACAGGAAACACTATTCAGAGCAACTTATAATCTTACGGAAATCGTTGAACAACTGATAGATAGTTCTTACTCCAATATGCAGCCATCAGACAAACAACTTCTGCTCACCGAACTTTACAATAGTAGTCAGGAAAGCCTTGATGCATCAAACCTTTTGAAATCTATACTTGTAACGGAAACTCAAGAGGTGTTTCTCTTTGGATTTATAGAGGACGTTGCTATATTGATTGTAGCAATTATTATATTGTCAATTGCTTACATATATAGAAGCGTAGTTTCAAATCGGCGCGAGATCTTTGTAAAAAATTCATTAGAAAAAGAAAGTGATTTCTACAATTTAAAGAAAGAGCTGACGTCTCTTCAATCAATAATACCAATATGCAGTTACTGCCATAAAATTAGAAAAGACGATGAGCAAACCTGGCAGGATCTTATGAAGTACGTAAGAGAACACTCAACATCAGAATTTAGCCATGGTGTATGCCCATCTTGCGCGGATAAAATGGATGACCATGACGTTAATGTCTAAATCTAAAACTATCTTTTTATAGGGCTGGGTTTTGCCAAGGTCTTCAGTGATATTTCTGATCCTGTAATCGATGCCGACAAGGCATCAAGAGTTGCCAGCTGGCAGGGCTTTGAGTTTCTGGAAATGCAGCTCTCAAATTTAAAGGAAAATGCTGAATCTGGCAGCCAGCAAAATGACAAAGGCCATGATGGGCTGCTGCATTACAAGTACATTCCCAAAACCGGCGACTGGGGTCAGGCAGATGTTGCCTATCCGGTCTTGTCACCGACATCAGGAAGCAATACTCGACTCTTGAAAGCCTCAGTGGCGATGGCGTACTAAAATGGCACAAGGCCAGGTGGGAAGATCTGCTTACGCTTTACAATATAGTGAATACCCTGGCAGAGCTGAACGTGCTGGAATATAGGCAGGCTTCACTTGCATACTCTATTGGCAGTGACAATCTCAGAGGCCAGAGAATTCTCACCTGAACCATTACTGTAAGAAATACAGCAAGACGCTACAATATAGCGATGTCATTGCCATTGCTTTATTCCTTTCGCCGCTGCCCTTATGCCATTCGTGCGCGCATGGCTCTTTTCAATTCTGATATACAAATCGATATTCACGAAGTCTCTCTAAAAAACAAACCCCGGGCCATGCTGGAGCTGTCCAGCAAGGGAACGGTTCCGGTGCTTGTTGTCGACGATCAGGTAATCGACGAGAGTCTGGATATTATGTTGTGGGCCTTAAATATTAATGACCCTGATGGCTGGTACGCTGACTATTCTGAAGCAGAGAAAAGCCATGCCATGCAGCTGATCACGCAAAATGATGAAGAGTTCAAGGGCTGGCTGGACAAGTATAAATACGCCGATCGTCATCCCAAATTTAGCCAGGATTATTATCGGGAAAAATGCGAAGTCTTTTTGCAGGTACTGGAGACAGCTTTAGAGAAAAGCGCGTACTTGATGGGAGAAACCATTTCTCTTGCGGATATAGCCATATTCCCTTTTATACGACAGTTCGCCATGGTTGATAAAAACTGGTTTGATAGCTGCCCTTTTCCGAAAACCAGAAGCTGGCTGAACAGCCTTCTTGATTTGCCATTGTTTACACATGTTATGGCGAAAACGCCAGGCATTCGGATTTAAAAAAGCAAAAAGAAAAAAAAGGGGACAGATTTATTTTTCATATTTTAAAAATAAATCTGTCCCCTTTTTTCAAAATAAATCTGTCCCCTTTTTGCTTTTTTCTTTCCTTTTTTCTATTTATTTTTTTGATCTGATTTATTGCGTGACAGATTTCGGGCTTGTTACTTTTGCGCCCGCAGGAATGGTATCTGGCGCTGCGTTAAGTTTGTCGGCTGCAAAGCCTGCGGCGTTTTTATACCCCTGCATGAACTCATCGCGCTCGGAGCGGGGAATAACATCATCAATATTTTCGAAAACACCACCGCATCGCTCATCTAGCAGATTTAATAATCCAAACGGCCCTGCACCACGATTACGCAAGACAAGCTGTGATATTTCTGCGCACAGCTGTGCATCGTAAGCCTGCAACGCTGCGGGAGTGATACCGTATTCCAGTATGGCAGCCCCGAGCACACGGGCATCGACAATGGCCTGACTAGCACCATTGGAACCCGTGGGGTACATCACATGAGCCGCATCACCCAGTAATACGGCACAGCCATCAACCCAGGTCGGAGCGGGATCTCGATCTATCATCGGATATTCAAAGACTTCGTCAGCTGCCTTTAACATTTCCGGAATATTGATCCAGTCGTAGTTCCACGCTTCGAAATGATGGAGAAAATCTTCATGCTCAACCTTCTTGTTCCAGTCACCCTGGGTCCAGCCAGCGGAGTTGTCTACGGTAATTTCGGCAATCCAGTTAATATCAGCAAGACCGGTAACCGGATCAGCTGCTGAAATAGGATAAAACACTACGCGATGCCTGTGTGTTCCAAAACCCACGAAAGAAGCTCCGGTTCGAATCGGTTTGGCCCGGGTAACTCCCCGCCACATAATAGCTCCTCCCCACTGGATTGGCGGCTGCCCGGGGTGCATTTGCTGACGCACAGCAGAATGCAGACCATCAGCAGCTATCAGTAGCGATCCCTGAACAGAAGATTTGTTACCATTTCTGTCTTCCAGTTGCGCCGTTATACCTTTTCCTTCGTAATCATTCCTGTAACCGGTAACCTTCATGCCAGTATGGATGCAGTCTTTTCCAAGACGTTCCAGCGCAGCCTTGTAAAGCATCATTTGCAATTTTCCCCGGTGCACAGAATATTGCGGCCAATAGTAGCCCGCCGCCAAACCTCGAGGCTCGGAATAGACATCATTGCCGTTCAGGCCAACCAGAGCCCATTCCCGGGTTTGCAGGCCAATCTCGTCAAGTGCATCCACGCCAAATCCCAGTTCGTAAAGTTCACGAACCGCATTGGGCTGGATGTTAATGCCTACGCCAAGTGGCTTGATTTCCGCGACAGATTCAAACACAACACAGGGCACACCAATTTGATGCAGGGTCAAGGCGCAACTCAGACCGCCGATACCGCCGCCGACAATCAGTACTGGTAAATCAGACATATAAATTCCCAAATCTTGTTATTTATATCCCGGAGCAAGGGTAAATTCAGATACCGCGTAAACAAACTGACAGTATGATAGCCGAAAGCGACAGCCCGCGGAATGTGTTGGAGTGAACTCAAACATTGGCATAGACAATTTGTGCCAGAGAATGCTTTATAAAAATTATGCTAAGCTTTCCCCATTGTTAATTGCTACCTGATGGCCTGTTTATGAAAAGACTAATTGACTGTTTATTCCTTACTCTGCCGCTTTCTTTACTGCTTGCAGCATGTTCGCCTGACCCGGCTGATCAATCTTCTTCAGCCAGTACTGATTCGATGACTGACGCAAGCACCTCTTCAGCGGCTATGCTGGCATCAGGTATCTTTCTCGAAAATATGGACACGTCCGTTAAGCCCGGCGATGACTTCTATCAGTACGTCAACGGCCGCTGGCTTGAAGAAAACACTATTCCGGCAGACAAGACCCGCTGGGGCGCCTTCGACATATTGCGTGACAAGTCGGAAGAAAATGTCAGGTCACTGATTCAGGCGGCGGCGCAAGGCGACTTTGTCAAAGGCTCGGAGCAGCAACAGGTGGGCGATCTCTATAACTCCTATCTTGATATGGCAGGTCGCAACAACCTGGGGCTTGAGCCATTGCTGGAAGAGATGACAAAAATCTCGGCACTGGAAACACCCAGTCAGCTGGCGCGCTACTTTGCCTATGCCAATAAATTTGGTTATGGCACGCCTTTTAATGTGGATCAGTATGCGGATTTCAAAGATCCCAACAGCTATATGATTCATACCTGGCAGGGTGGTCTTGGGCTACCTGACCGTGAATATTACTTTAATGACGATGATGCCTCAGTTGAAATCCGCGAAGCCTATATCGAGCACATTGCAACCATGTTTGAGCTCGCCGGTATTGATAATGGCGAGACCAATGCACAGACCATCATGGCATTGGAAACCCGCCTGGCGGCAGAACATATGCTCAAGGAAGACACCCGCGATGACAACCTGCTTTATAACAGTTATCCGGTAGAAACATTGAATGAGCTGATGCCCAACTTTGACTGGTCCGGTTTTCTGGTAGAAGGGCAGCTCAGCGATCTGGATAACCTGGTGGTTACCCAGGTGGACTACATGAAAGCGCTGGACAGCATCATTACAGAAACTGACATGGCGACCTGGAAAGTATTTCTGCAATGGGGACTGATCAATGCCACAGCGGATCGACTTACCGCTGAACTTGATCAGGCCAATTTTGATTTTTATGGCACGGTAATGCGAGGGCAGGAAGAGCAGCGAGAGGATTGGCGGCGCGCCGTTTCACTGGTGAATTCACACCTGGGGGAAGCCATTGGTCAGGTTTATGTATCTGAATTTTTTCCACCACAGGCGAAACAACGTATGGAAAGCCTGGTGCAAAACCTACTGAATGCCTATGAAGTAAGTATTCGCGAGCTGAATTGGATGAGCGAGGAAACCCGACTACAGGCCCTGGATAAACTGTCCAAGTTCACTGTAAAAATCGGCTATCCCGATGAATGGAAAGATTACAGTTCCCTGGTCATTGAGCCCGATGATTTATTTGGCAACCTGCAACGCTCCGCCCTGTTCCTGTACGAAGAAAAACTTGAGAAACAAAAGCACCCGGTAGAAAAACATGAATGGGCCATGACTCCACAAACCGTTAATGCCTATTACAATCCGCCACTCAACGAAATTGTGTTTCCGGCAGCTATTCTGCAACCACCCTTTTTCGACATGAATGCAGAAGATGCTGTTAATTATGGCGGTATCGGTGCAGTCATTGGCCATGAAATCGGCCATGGCTTTGATGATTCAGGCAGTAACTTTGATGGTGATGGCGTCCTGCGTAACTGGTGGACAGAACAGGACCACAGCGAATTCGAGGCCCGTACCAGCCAGTTAATAGAGCAGTACAACAACTTCCAGGTATTTGACGATTTAAACGTGAACGGTGAATTTACGCTGGGCGAAAACATCGGTGACCTGGGCGGCATCAGTATTGCCCTGAAGGCTTATCACATGACTCTGGCGGGTAATGAAGCACCAGTACTGGATGGCTTTAACGGAGATCAGCGCGTATTTATAGGTTTTGCCCAGGTCTGGCAGGCCTTGTCCCGGGATGAAGCCCTGCGCAATCAGGTAGGCACCGACCCACACTCACCTGCCAAATTCAGAGCCAACGGCCCGGTTCGCAATGTGCCCGAATTCTATTCCGCTTTTGATGTGCAACCGGCCGATGCACTGTATCTGCCACCCGAGGAACGGGTAAAAATCTGGTAGGGAATACTGGCTGGCAATAAGTAGGAAGGCCAAGGGAGCCTGTTTACTCCCCTTGTCTAAATTCATATGCTGATTTGGAGCGTATCGGGGCGCGTACTATAAAAGAGATGCCCCGAGATGTGCACCACAAAATCCCTGCGACCTTTTTTAAGCCTTACCTTCTTACTGATTCTTGTCTCGGTAAGTCAGCTGTGACTGGCTCAAAGCGATGCGCGCAATATCGTTGTGGAAACGGAAATTGGCGCCGGCCCGCGTACCCTTGAAGGCGGCGTAGACTCAGATGATGTCTATAATTTCGCCTAGTTCAATAGCGTTATTTTTTCTACCCGCTACAAGTTTTAAAACGGGCGCCTCGAATAGGCGCACATGTCTGTTCGCGGCTATTCAAAACTGAATATATCCTCGCCCTCTTCCGGCGCTTCCATGTCCTGTTCATGGAACTGTCGCCAGTTTTCTGCCCACGGACGTCCGAACATATCCGGCACCTGGTACTCAATTACTTCCCCCGGTGCTACCGGTGTGGCCACACCGTTGACATTAAAAATGGATTGCACGCACTCGATAAACTGGTACGGGTCACCATCGTTTAGTCCACCCTGGCGCTCCAGATTCCGCACTATACGAATGGGTTCAACCAGGGCATCCGGATCATAAAAAACTGCTTCATGATTCAGGCCATAAACCTCACCACTGTCATCACGATTAGCAGTATAGATTTCTACTACCTGCAGCTTGTTGGAAAACTCCATACCGCCATGCACTTTCCAGCCCTGAATATTCGACGTCCAGGTGATCAATACCTCACCATCCCAGAAGCCTATGGTTTCCCCATACCATTGTGGGACATCTGCCCCTAATCTTGGCACCGCTCCTGTCACATCAAAACTGCGACCAATATGAATATTGGTAATAAAGTTGTCCGCATCGCCAGCTAGAATCTGCACCAGTTCAGGCGTGACCAGTATCTGATGGGGCTGATTGGTGACGCCATGATAATGAAAGCGCCGCATAAAGCCTTCCGGCCAGCAAAACATGGCAGGCCACTGTGCGGCATTGGTATTGCCGTGGTGGTAGGCCTCCTGTACAAAACGTGTCTGGTATTCCTCGGTCATCAACGACAATATGGTGGGTACCTGATTCCAGAATAACTCGGCATTCCAGTTCTGACCCCGCGGCCAGACATAACGGCCATTCCAGTCACCGGGTACGGTGGCATAGGTATGTTGTGTTGGCCCGCCGCGCTCAGTGGTTTCTGCCAGCAGGGCCTCAAAGTGTGCCTGAGCGGTGTCGAATGCATAGGGGCTGATGATGGATTCACGTGAATAGTCGCGATCGCAATAACCCCAGGCTGCTGTGCGCGGTGGATCATTGCCGATCAAGCCCGTGGACCATTGCGCCTGAACGGCTTCTGAACTGTTACAGCGAAAATATCGCGGATCACTCCAGTATTCACGGTCTGCATAAAAATCTTCCGAGGTAAACAGATCTATCGGCAAGGGCTCAACCCCTTCAGGAACCTCGCCATTGATGGCTGAGGCATGAATCACTCCCCTGCCAGCCCCGTCCACACCGATCTCTCCATCCCTGAACGGGCCAACCATCCAGTATTGTTCCGGGTAGCCTGAAATCTCTGCGGGCGGATAGGCTTCCAGCTGCTCGGGGTTCGTCCTTGTTGGGCCTGGAATAGCCGGGCTCAAAGGTGCCCCCCTGCCCACGCTGACAAAGTCCATGGGGGCAACCTGTTGTGCCGATGCCGACAATCCATGAAGCATTGTCATAGCAAGGAATAGGCTTCCAGCCAAAATATAGATAGCACTGCATCTGTTTTTTACCATTGTTGCCCCCTGAAATCAGACAATTGATATGCCCTGTTTCTATTATTCTACTTCTACAATAATAAGAAGCAGTATAGGTACTAACCGCTCCTCATACCATTCAGGGCTTTAACTCCGTTCACTATTCCCTGTAGAATCGAGCGTTCAAATCTGGATAGACCAGTTTAGGGGGAAATCACCGTGCCTAAGAATAAAAATATACTCGCTACTATTTGCCTGTCGTTTGGCCTTTCGTTTTTATCGGCCAGTGCTATGGCACAAAATGCCGCAACCTTGATTGCCGATGCCCGCGCAGCATTGGGCAATGTTCGCTCGATCACCTATTCGGGATCAGCAAGAAATGTTGCTTTTCAGCAATGCGGTGCCAGCGCCGTGTCATTGATCTGCAACGACACACATAATCCAATGCGTCCCATTACCGATTACGTCAGTGTCATCGACCTGGGCGCACCGGCCATGCGTCAAACCGGCGCTACCATGAATATCGGTTCCGGCGGCTCCACTGCTGTTAGTGCCGGTACGTTTTTCCAGCAGGTGACTTCAGGGCAGGCCGATCTGTCCGAGTCCTGGGCCAATTCGCTGGAGCTATATATTACGCCCTGGGGATTCCTCAAAGGCGCCGCTGAAAACAGGGCTACTTCTAACCGCCGCACGTTGAATGGCAACAGCTATAGGGTATTGAGCTGGAGTCCTGAAGTGAAAGCGCCCTCAGGCGCAAGCTATGTAATCAACGGCTACCTGAATGATGACAATCTTGTCGAACATGTGGAAACCTGGGTGGGTGACAACATTATGGGCAACATGCATATTCTGGCGTCCTACGACGGCTGGCGCGACTTTGGCGGTTTTCTGGCACCGACCCAGATTTCACAAACCCGGGGTGGCTGGCCTTTCTTTGAAGTGGATATCACCGCGGCGGATGCCAATATGCGTAATGTTGCCTCCATGTTGCCAGCACCTGAGTCCAGCGGACGTGGCTTTGGCGGCGGCGGTGGAGCGGTCAATGTCACACCGGAGAGACTGGGTGATGGCTTCTATCGCCTGAACTCAGGCCCGGGCAGTTATGATTCCCTGATCGTTGAATTTGAAGATCACATCATGATGCTGGAAGCCGGTGCCAGTCATGCGGTAATTGCGGCCTATATAGAAGAGGCAAAACGGCTGATTCCCGGCAAGCCCATTCGCTACATAATGAATACCCATCCCCACTCCGATCATACTGCCGGCTTACCGGTGGTAGTTGCCGAAGGAGCTACGATTATTACCCAGGCTAACAATCAGGAATTCTTCGAGCGCGCTCTCAATACACCGCGTACCCTGCTCGATGATGCGCTGGCCAGGAATCCGCAGAAAGTATGGGTAGAAGCGGTAGATACCAAAGCTGTATACACCGATGGCAATCGCACGGTTGAGATGTACCACATTTATCCGGCGCCGCATTCCAATGGCTTGATGGTGGCTTATATTCCCAGAGAGAAAGTATTGTTCCAGGGTGATTTTTCCCTGCCAGCACCGGGCGGTGTCGGCAACGACCATGTTCAGGCCTTGGTTCCGGCACTGGAAAAACTCGGCGTTACTGACTTTGAACGCTATATCAATGTTCACGCCAGCGCTGAACCACAAACCAAAGCCATGCTTTGGGATGCTGTTGGTAAGTAGCGTTTGTTGCAGAAATTTAACCCGCCATGTCGGATGGCGGGTCTGCGAGCCTTATCCGACCTACGAAGGATTTAGCCTTATGTAGGTCGGATAAGCGCAGCGCATCCGACGGGATATGGTTCAGCAAATACCTTCAAGAAAATACCCATCCATAATGTAAAACGAAAATTAAAAGATACTTTCCAGCAAGACGCCAACTTTTACTGCAACTCAATAACCCCGCCCGCTCATACTGTTCATTCGACCTCTGCCTTTAACTTGATGGCCTGATAGTGTAAAGTGCCCGCCTTCGTTGTACTTCCCTGTCCTGATGTCGGCTGATTCAATCAGCCTACCCAAAAGATCCCAAGTACTCATTTTCCGAAAAGCTCCATGTTTTCGGCGTTGTATTGTTTTGAAACCAGAAAGGCCTGAATGAATTACGTATTAAACCTGTTCGACCGCTCCAAACACATTAATGTCCTCACCGAAGTCCTGTCCGGATTAACGGTCTCCCTGGCGCTGGTCCCTGAAGCCATTGCTTTTGCCCTGATCGCCGGACTGTCTCCGCTTACCGGACTCTATGCCGCCTTCAGCATTGGCCTGATTACCGCTGTATTTGGTGGGCGCCCAGGCATGATTTCCGGTGCCACCGGTGCCATTGCCGTGGTCATTGTCAGCCTGGCACAAAGTCACGGTGTCGAATACATCTTCGCCACCGTTATTCTTGCCGGCCTTATCCAGATGACTGCGGGCTTCCTCAAGCTCGGCAAGTTTATTCGACTGGTACCACACTCGGTCATGTTTGGTTTTGTTAACGGGTTGGCGATTGTTATCTTTCTCGCCCAGCTCGCATCCTTCAAGGTCAGCGGTGCTGATGGTGAACTCGACTGGATGATAGGCTCGCAACTGCACATCATGCTTGGCCTGGTACTGCTGACCATGATCATCATCTGGGGGCTGCCTAAAATTACCAAGGTTATTCCCGCTTCGCTGGCCGCGATTCTGGTGGTGTCTGCCATCGTTCTTGGTCTGGATATCGATACCCGCAATGTCGGTGACATCAGCTCCATCAAGGGTGGCTTTCCGCCTTTTCATATCCCTGATATCCCCTTTACCCTGGAAACGCTGAAAATCATCTTTCCCTATGCCTTTATCGTGGCAGGTGTCGGCCTCATCGAAAGTCTGCTGACCCTGAACCTGATTGATGAAATCACGGAAACCCGCGGCAAGAGTAATAAGGAAGCGGTAGCTCAGGGCATGGCAAATTTTGTCACCGGCTTCTTCTCCGGCATGGGCGGCTGCGCCATGATTGGTCAAAGCCTGATCAATATTTCTTCCGGTGCCCGGGAACGCCTGTCCGGGATCGTCGCCTCGGTGATGCTGCTCGTGTTTATCATGTTTGGCGCTGAATATATTGAAAAGATGCCCATCGCTGCGCTCACCGGTTTGATGATCATGGTCGCCATCGGCACTTTTGAATGGGCAAGTATTAAAGCCATCAACAAAATGCCTAACGGGGATAACCTGGTGGGCTTTCTGGTAGCAGCGATAACCGTCCTGCTGCATAACCTGGCACTGGCAGTTTTGATCGGCGTGATTATTTCAGCACTGGTGTTTGCCTGGGAAAATGCCAAGCGTATTCGTGCCAGAAAATATATCGATGAAGACGGCACCAAGCATTATGAAATTTATGGCCCCCTGTTTTTTGGTTCAACCCAGGCCTTTGCAGAAAAGTTTGATGTGGGTAGCGACCCGGATAAGGTGATTATCGATTTCAGGGAAAGTCGGGTGAATGATATGTCAGGCATTGAAGCGCTGAACAAAATTACCGAAAGATATTTCAGAGCCGGCAAGGAATTGCACTTGCGCCATCTTAGTCCCGACTGTCTTGAGCTGCTAAAAAATGCAGAAAAGATCATCGATGTGAATATCATTGAAGATCCTACCTACAAGGTAGCAGTAGAAATATAAGGCTGAAAAAAGTCCTGCAAAAACTTCAGCAAGGCTTTTCTGCTTATTATTCCTGCCCCTTACTTCTGGCCGGAATCCTGGGGAGACTTTGCACTGTTGGCAGATCTTTTTCTCGGCTTGCGCTTGCGCTCGCCTTTATTCCCCTTTTTACCTGCCGCAGCAGGAGCATATCCCTGGGCACCGAGGGCAGGCCTGGCCTTATCTGATTGCGATCCGGATTCCGATTCGCGTGAGATTTTCAAAGTCTGACCCAGCACCCACACCTTGCGCAAATCCCTGAAGATTTCCTTTGGCATGTCGCGCGGCAAATCCACAGTACTGTAATCCTCATAAATATTGATCAGTCCTATGTGCTTGCTTTCAAGGCCGGCTTCGTTGGCAATGGCGCCAACGATATTCGCTGGCATGACTTTATGTTTATGGCCAATTTCCACGCGAAACCTTTCCATGTCTTTTTCCGGCAGGGCATTCTTGTTGCGCGGCTCACTTTTTCTTGGCGAACGGGAATCATCGCGGCTTTTTCGACTGCCCTGTCGGCGGCCTTCCTGACCACTGTTATCCCAGTTTTCTTTTCTGTCATTAACAGGCTTATGCTGCAGCAATAGGGGTTCGCTTCCCTGCACCAGTTTTGCCAGTGCCGAAGCAATGGCCAGAGTCGGTACATTGAATTCCTGCTGATACTGTTCGATCAGCTCTGAAAACAGGGTCAGATCCTCATTGGCCAGTGTCTGTGAAATCAACTGCTTGAATTGTTCGATGCGCCGATCATTAATCACTTGCGTGGATGGCATCTCCAGCATTTCAATTTTCGAACCGGTGGCTTTTTCAATGGCGTTTAACAGACGTTTTTCTCTCGGTGCCACAAACAAAATGGCATCACCGCTGCGACCAGCACGTCCGGTACGACCAATGCGATGAACATAGGCTTCAGTGTCATAGGGAATATCGAAATTGATAACATGACTGACGCGCTCAACATCCAGACCCCGAGCAGCGACGTCGGTAGCCACCAGAATATCCAGCTTGCCCTTCTTTAATTTATCAATAGTCAGCTCGCGCTGCTTCTGGGCAATATCGCCGTTCAATGCCTGGGCGGCAAAACCTCGAGCGGCGAGTTTATCGGCCAGCTCTGCAGTGGCAATCTTGGTGCGCACGAAGATCAGCATGGCATCAAAACTTTCAGCTTCCAGAATTCGCGTAAGTGCCTCGAGCTTGTTATTCATGCCACTGGCGACCCAGAAGCGCTGACGAATAAGCGCTGCGGTGGCTGTTCTTACGGTGATGGTGACTTCACTGGGATCATTCAAATGCGCCTTTGCTATGCGGCGCACTTCTTTTGGCATGGTGGCGGAAAACAGCGCTATCTGACGGGTTGATGGTGTTTGTTCCAGAATCCAGTCCACATCGTCGATAAAACCCATGCGTAACATTTCATCGGCCTCATCCAGCACCAGTGTCTTTAGCGTACCCAGCTTAAGGGTCCCCTTGCGCATATGATCCATGACCCGCCCCGGGGTACCAACGACTACATGTACACCACGCTTCAAGGCACGAATCTGGCCAGTGTAATCCTGTCCGCCATACACCGGCAGCACATGAAAACCCTGAATGTGGCTGGCATACATCTGAAACGCCTCGGCTACCTGAATCGCCAGTTCACGTGTGGGTGCCAGCACCAGTACCTGGGGATCCTTCTGCTTCAGATCCAGGTTAGTCAGAATGGGCAAGGCAAAGGCGGCCGTTTTACCGGTGCCGGTCTGCGCCTGACCCAACACATCCCTGCCTTCCAGCAACAGCGGAATGGTTTTCATCTGAATCGGAGAAGGAGTTTCATAGCCCACATCTTTCAGGGCTTTTAGAACCGGAGCACTAAGCTTCAGCTGGTCAAACGGAATTACCATGTCGGTAGTCATCAAAGGCTCTTTTATGTCTGGAAATATACTGGCTAAAACAGTACGGGGTGATTAGCGGAGGCGGATACTATCACAAATCCGGGATTGCAGAGTGATTTGATTGCTGCCAGGCCCTTGCGATGATCTCACTCCAACGTCTGGCGCCGAGCAAATGGCTGATTTGATCCTGCCTGATTTCCAGCATCACGGCATCGATAGCGTGTCTGCGACCATGAAATGGCAGGGTGTAATCCACATCCGTTTCAATAGAGTAAGGCTGATTGTCACCCACCGGCACGTCCAGTAGAGAGCGCAATGCAGTCAGCCATTGACTGGCGTAGACACTGTCATCCTCGTAACACACGCCGATATGCCAGGGCCGATCTGCGCCAAACAGGAAGGGTGTAAAGCTGTGAATACTCAACAGGCATGTCGTGTGCCAGGCACGCGCCAGCAGAAGATTATTAATAGCCTCATGGTAGGGATCAAAGAACAGCTGGCGTCGTTGCAAGCAATCCGCCGCCGAAAGTCCGAGGTTTCCCGGAATAGCGATGCCATCATTGCTGTGCAGAATCGAGCCGTTTGATTCAGGCAAACGATTACAGTCAATCATCAGGCGTGAATAATTACTTAATATGAGTGGCGCATCGAGAGACGCAGAAAGAAAACGGGCAACATCCGCCGCCCCCAGATCCAGGGCAATATGTGAATTTAGCTGTTGCGGTGAAATACCCAGATTATTCAGTTGCCGGGGAATACGGTTCGAAGCATGATCACACAGCAGGACCAGATCACTTTTTCCGCCCGCATTGAGCAACTCAAATGCAGCTGGCTCTGCGGAAGCTAACGCAAGCGCCATCAGTCTTGCGCTGATTCCAGCACTTCGTCGGCTCGCACCAGAAAACGCTTGAGCTCGGTATAGCCGAAACTGTTACTCAGGGAGACATCGGCAGCGTCCCGACCCCGGGCAATCAGCACACGACCGATCAGTCGTTTGTTATTGCGCGGATCGAAAGTATGCCACTCCCCGCCAAGGTAGGCCTCAAACCAGGCCGCAAAATCCATTTCGCCATAGGGAGGTGGTTCGCCGATATCGCTGAGATAACCCATATAATAGCGAGCAGGATTATTCAGGCAACTACAGAATGCCACCGCCAGATGGGTATAATCCCGACACACACCGATACGCGATTCATACACCTGGCTTGCCGTCATGGTATTGCGGGCATGCTGGTAATCAAACTTGATGTGATCATGCACAAAATCACAAATTGCCTGCACCCGATGCCAGCCTGTTGGCCCGTTACCAAACAGACGCCAGGCTTCATTAGCCATAATGTCCGTTTCACAGTAGCGACTACCCAGCAGATAAACCAGCGCATCTTCCGGCAGGGCCTGAATATCAAACTGTTGTGCATCCAGCGCTACCGGATCGCGCTCACCGTCATCGTAAATGACCGCATCATTGGTAATTAACGTATCCCCCGGTGGCAGTACCAGGCGTGTTACCCAGTTACCGTAGAGGTCACGATAGCCGCTCATTGGTGTGGGCGGATCAGTCTGAATATGATCGGGACTCATTAATAAATCCACTCTTGATGAGTGAACATTCAGGTTCAGGATCATTGGTGTTAGCTGAGTACAGGCATAAACCAGTTCAAAGCCTATTCGTATTTTCATGGCGTTCTATATCTCGGTAATGTCTCGGTAATGTGCCGATAGCAGGGAAGTAATGGCACCTGTAAACAGGAACAAGGCAATAGGAAAGTTGCAGCATAACTCGCTGCCAGATGACTCACCGTAGTTAGCGGCTTGCAAGATATCGACACAGTCGATGCAAGAGTAGTTGTTGCAACAACAAAGTTACTCGGGATTGTTGTCTGTGTACAGCGAGAATTGGTTGGGGGGATGCAAAATATCAAGTCGCTAAGCGGGTTTGGCATTAGCATGATCATTACCAATAATTAGCTGCTCCCATTCACACGGGATATTGTTAGTACTTCGGCTATAAATTACATTCTCCAGCATTCTCTCCCAAGGAAGTACCAATGAATTTTCTATTTGTCTCCTATGATGGCCTGATTGGCGATCTTGCCTGGAACGTCGTAAAGGAAGGTCATGACGTTAAATACTCAATTAAAAATCCGGATGACCGCGAAGTTGGTGCCGGTTTTGTGCCAATGGTGGATGACAGGAAAACAGAAGTCGACTGGGCCGAAGTTATCGTCTTTGACGATGTGCTGGGCATGGGCACTGAGGCACAAAAACTGCGCGAACAAGGCAAACACGTGATGGGCGGTACACCCTTTTGGCCAGGAAGAACTCAAGAAACACGGTATTTCCATTATCCCCTAGAAGCATTTTGATAGCTTTGAGGACGCAATAAAATACGTTAGCGATCACCCGGCACGCTATGTCATCAAGCCA
>JAHEHN010000014.1 GCA_024644515.1 Gammaproteobacteria bacterium | reverse complement strand
GCCATTGATCTGGCCACTTTCAATATGATCCCTGAGCGCTATCCCGCCTTCGGCCGGGCCGCCACCGGAAAGCACAGTGGTATAGCCTGCTTCCAGAAGTGCCTGCATTTGCTCACCTTCATCGGGGTTGCTGTTGACGTGGCGATGGGCATCGATGAAACCTGGCATTGCCGACATGCCATTGGCATCAATTACGGTGCCGACCGGGTTTTGTGGTGCGCCAGCCGCCAGGGAAATAATTCTTCCATCGCGCACAATAATCGATCCATTTTCGATAATGTCGCCATTGCCGGCAATGATCCGGGCATTGGTAATGGTGAGGTTCTGTGCCAAACCAGACGCGGTATTTCCCAGCAAGAGACAGAAAGCAGAAAGCAGCAGTATTCGTTTCACAGCAGGTACGCTCCCAAGGTCATACAAGACATAAGGGTTTTTTGACTAAATGGAAGTTAAGCAAATTTTTATGAAGGGTTACAAGTCTTAATTAAGAGGTTTATTGGCTGTAAACATAGCCAGTAAAATAGCAGAGACTTTTTTGATAATAAAGTCTGCGATGATTTTTCACCAGACATTACATTTGACGCCATGTTTTGTCAGAAGACTGCGATTCTATGCATATTGTTTCCTTATTAGTTAGCTTCCCCTCTTTGTTGTTAATGGCGATAATTTAAGAAAACAAGAAATCAGCTATGTTCAGAATTATTCTCATCCTTTTAGTTTTGAGCCTTCTTTCATCACAGGCATCTGCGCAGTCTGTGCAGGTTGGGCAGGGTCGTGACCAGAAATCCATCAAGATGGTACGTACTGACACACCACCGGTGATCGATGGTGTGCTGGATGACGCTGTTTGGGACAATGCAGCTTACATTGATGAATTCCATCAGATCATTCCCGTGGAATATGCGGAACCCACCGAGCGTACCGAAATTCGCTTGCTCTACGATGATGATGCACTTTATGTCGCGGCAAAGATGTTCATCGACCCTGCATTGATTACAGCCAATATCCTGAAGCAGAACACGACGATTTTTGGCAGTGATGATTTTGTTTCTGTTTCATTGGACTCCTTTAATACCCAGCGCGGTGGGTATTTCTTTGGTGTGAATCCCAATGGTGTGCGGGCGGATGGTTTATACCGAAATATCTCTCAGTTCTATGCCGACTGGGACACCATTTATTTTGCCGAAACCACTATTGTTGAGGACGGCTGGATCGCGGAATTCGAAATCCCCTTCAAGTCCATTTCCTTCGATCCGAGCAATGACACCTGGGGGCTGAATTTTTCGCGCCGCGTTCAGTACAAGAACGAACAGATGGTGTGGGTGAGCAATGACCGTCGTTATGATCCCAGTAGTGCAGGTCTGGCTACTGGTATGGAAGGAATGAAGCAGGGGCTTGGTCTGGACATTGTTCCGTCTACCAGTGTGACCCAGGAAAGAAATATTGTTGCAGGGACATCAGATACCCGCACAGAGCCCTCGGTTGATATTTTTTACAAGCTCACTACGGGGCTTAATGCCTCATTGACAGTGAATACTGATTTTTCAGCAACTGAAGTCGATGATCGCCAGGTTAACCTGACACGATTCAGCCTGTTTTTTCCGGAAAAACGCGATTTCTTTTTGCGCGAGGCAGATATTTTTGAATTTGGGCGTTTGAACCAGAATGGTCGTCCGTTTTTCTCGCGCCGCATTGGCCTCGGGCGCGGAGGTGACGCTGTTGATCTGGACGTGGGGGCCAAAATTAGCGGTCGTATTGGTGATTGGGAACTTGGTGCACTATCCATTCGTCAGGGTGAACAGGACACGGTGTCAGCGGACACGCTTTCTATAATCCGGGTCAAGAAAGGCCTGTTAAGCGAATCGACCATCGGGGCAATTTTTACTGACGGTAATCCCAATTCTGAACTGGATAACTCTCTTGCCGGCATTGACTTTCTTTACCGTAAATCCGACCTGCCGGGTGGACGCATATTTGAGGTTTCCAGCTGGATTCAGCAGTCCGATACTGAAGGCATAACCGGTGATGATTCAGCAGCAGGAATTAGCGTGGCTTTTCCCAGCCAGGAAGGTCTGACAGGGGAGGTTCAGTTCAATCGTTTCGAGGATAATTTCAACCCGGCGCTGGGATTTATCAACCGCGTGGGGGTAGATCAGTCGGTGGCTGCACTTAATTATAACTGGCGGCCGAATGACGGGATGTTCCAATCGGTGTATTTCAGCACCTCCTGGGAGCGATACGAAGACAGTAATGGTAGCCTGCAATCAAAAGGCCTGACTATTACGCCACTGGAATTGACCAGCAGGGCAGGTGACGCCATGTTTCTGCGCTCGAATTTTGACACTGAAGTGCTGACACAACCTTTCCGTATATATCCCGGTGTGATTATCCCGGTGGGTGAATATGATTTTGAAAATCACGGTATCGAATTTCGCAGCGCCAGCTTTCGCAAGTTAAGTGGTCGCATTGCTTTTATTGATGGAACTTTTTACGGCGGAGACCAGAGCAGGGTGTTCGGTAATGTCACTTGGCAACCCTCGCCAAAAATTCGCACTAATGTGGGCTTTAATATTACTGATGTGAAACTGCCGCAAGGGGACTTTATTACACGTCTGTTGACCGCAGGTGTCGATTATATTTTTTCCAATACCCTGTCATGGGTGAACCTGGTGCAGTATGACAATATCAGTGAAACCATCGGTATCAACATGCGCCTGAACTGGATTCCTCAGGCCGGACAGGAATTCTTTTTCGTGGTAAACCATAATATGCAGGATATTGATCTGGATAACCGCTTTCATACCAGTTATTCATCCGTCACGGCCAAATTCAGTTATACCTTCAGGTATTAAGGCTGCTTTCCTTTAGTGCAAGCCCGGGCCTGTGCTTTTGATAATCATTTCGATAATCAGTGTGTTGAAAGCATTAAATAAGTGCGTAAGAGTCTTATTTTACCTGTAGCGCACGGTGCTGACTAATCAGGTTTCATTAAGGAAGCGTTGTTGGCTAAAGCCTTACAATGTCAGCATTCACGCGCGTAATAAATGAGTAGTCCACGATGGGCTCTTCGTCCAGCAGACGTCGCCTCAGCATGTCATAGGCTATTGCGCAGCTCATGATACGAACCAGGCTGCGGGAACGGTTGCTTAATTTTACGGTTTGCTGCCAGCATGTGTTCCTGTCACTCAATGCAATTACCACGGTGCCTACCGGCTTTTCCTCGCTGCCACCATCGGGACCGGCAATGCCGGTGGTGGCGAGAGCAAAATCACTATCCAGTAAGGCGCGCGCCCGTGTGGCCATTTCTCTGGCGGTCTCCAGTGATACTGCGCCATGATTGCCTAGCGTGGATTCTTTCACCCCAAGCACTTTTTGCTTGGCAGCATTGGAATAGGTCACCAGGCTTTGTTGCAGATAATCGGAGCTGCCTGGAAACTCCACCAGTTGACTGCTGAGCAGACCGCCGGTGCATGATTCCGCCAGACTCAGGGTTTTGCCGGAGTTTTTTAGCAGGGTGTGGACTTCTTCAGCAATAGTAGGAAAGCGTTCAGTAACCAGTGCGGTACCCAACGTGGTTTTTACCTGCCCGACATAGTCAGGTAAAGCAGAAATTGCCTGTTCACCGCGGGCAAAGATCTTGATTTCCACATGGGGGGGAGACGGACGATAACCCAGGGTAATACCCTGCGGGACCTCTATCACATTGAGTTCATCAGCGAGGGTGGATTCGCCATGACCAAGCGTGACCAGTTTGATCAGTTGTGTTGCCTGGCCAATGGAAAACTCGCTATTGAAAAAGGGCAGGAACTGCTCCATTACCATCAGCTTTAATTCAACAGGCACACCAGGGGTAAAAAACAACCAGGCCCGATTCAGCTTGATACGGAAGCCCGGCGCAGAGCC
This sequence comes from Gammaproteobacteria bacterium, assembly GCA_024644515.1. Taxonomy (GTDB): domain Bacteria; phylum Pseudomonadota; class Gammaproteobacteria; order Pseudomonadales; family Pseudohongiellaceae; genus Eutrophocola. Next base: position 24,183 of record JAHEHN010000014.1, on the reverse strand, counting down.
CACCGGGTTATCCACCAACACAGCCCCTTGCGGCAACAGGCATTGCTTGTAATTGCTGGCAGGCATTTTCCGGTTGCGTTTGCTGTGCCAGTTTTCCAGATGTTTTAACCAGTCGCTGTCTTCCTCCAGTTCCACGCCTAGCGCTTTGGCGGCCGCTTCGGCAGAGAGGTCGTCCGACGTAGGACCAAGCCCGCCATTGACGAGGATGACATCCGCATGTTGGCTTCTGTCCAGGAAAATACTGACCAGGTCTTCCATACGATCGCCGACAGTGGTTTTGCGCTGCAATTCAAGGCCGGAATCCATCAACACATTGGCAAACCAGGCGGCATTGGTGTCCACGATTTGACCGGAAAGTACTTCTTCGCCGGTACAGATCATTTCAATTTTCATAGTGATTTTTCAACCAGAGTTAAGGCCGATAATAATACCTTAAATTACAGAGACAAGTGTTGCTCGAATAGCAAAAAAAACATGGGGGAATTGCTAGTATGAATCTGTAATATGTAAGTCAGGCTAATAAAAAGACGCTAAATATAACCAAGTCATTACTGGCAGCGGTCAAGAATGATTTGCAGATCTTCCAGATAAATATTACAGCCTGATGCAATTGCCGCAAGATCCAGGGTTTGTTCTAAAGTGGTATTGTTTGCTTCTAGTGAAATGCTGATAGTCTCAGCCAGGTCATCCTTGATCACCAGCTCATTGATTTTTGCAGGCTGTCCCGGAATCGTGATTTCATCGGGCTGTATGGTAAGCACCAGCGCCTCAAGGATTTCAATTAAAGAGGTTTCTGTCACCTTGAAGCGGTAAAACAAAGCGCTGGAACCTGACGCACGCAGGGCAATAACACTTCCTCCGGTTCCTACCGAAATTATGTCGGTTTCCGTGAACGCGGTTGCTCTGCTATCGACCAGTTCATCATTATCCAGAACACCAAGAATGATTGTTCTGTCATCGGCCAAATCATCTGTAGCGGCATTAACACTTACTGGATAGATGCCGGTCAGTAAAAATACTGTCAACAGAGTTCTGCGGATTGAGTACTGTATAGCCATGGTGAGATTATGCCAGCTATATTCAGAATAGGCAGTATTGGATAAGTGGTGGGTATATTTAGGGAAAAGAGAGAATAAATAGGTAGGACGAGCAAGACACAAAAAGCCGATTATGATTGAGATAGCAGAGGGGCATTCTGCTCTTAAACAATACTTTTTATTCTTCGTCGTCTTCTGCTTCAGCGGCGATTTTTTTCAGACGTTTACCGGCCTCTACTGAAATATCTTCCGGAATTTCGATGTCGCCCAACCAGACTGCCTTGTCATCCTCTCCCAGAGACTGGCTCACTACGCTGACGCCGGTTTCCCGGTTCAGGCAAAGTATTCGGTTAAGGCTATCCTCATTCTCAGGTTCCGTTTTCAGTACCAGGCCGGTTTCGAAAAGTGCCCAGTTGCTGTCCTTGGATTCCCAGAAGTAATTCGTCTGTTTAGTGGAGGCTTCCAGTTCAGCTTCGAGCGTTGCCTTGGCAGCTGACAATTCCTTCACTTCCTTGCGCTCGGCTACCAAGGCTGTGTTCAGATTCTTGTTATCCTTGGCCTGATCTATATTTTTCTTTTTCAGGTCAGTTACCTGACGCTTCAGGCGTTGGGGATCAAGTTTCTTGAGTTCCTTTAACTCTGACTGTACAGCTGAGAGTTCTTCCTTGGCTTTTTTTACCTGAGCATTGACTGTATTGTCTTTCTTGTCACCTTCAATTAGCTTTTCAAGACGCTCCATCTGCAATTCCTGCTGCAGGGCATCGTATTCAGCCTCAAGACCGGCAAAATGATTAAACTGTTTTTCGAGATGCTCAAAGTCTTTTTTATGATCAAGAATATCGTCGCGCAGTTTTTGTTCCAGCTTTTTCTGGCGCTCGAGCTGTTCCAGAAGCTGCTGCTTGTCATCTTCCAGCTTCTTTATTTCAGCTTTGAGTGCGTTACTGGAGCGGAGTTCTTTGAGACTTAATACTGTTGGCATATTGCGGGACGTGTTATGGAAGTAATAATGTTTAATGCCAAATAATGGTCATTGGCCGAATCAGGGCGCGCATTCTACCACACTCCGGCGGCAGCCTGCCAAGGGCAGAATCTCTGCTGGCTCATAAATAGTGGAATAAATATGAAATTCGGGCTGAATTATTGTTGTTACTGGCCTTGAGCGGCTTTTTCCCGCATCTGTGTTAACAGGCCATCCATGCCACTAGGACGGACAACACTTCGGTAAGTTTCGCGATAAGAGCTGACCATGCTGACATTTCCCACTTCCACGTCATACACAAAACAGCCATCACTTCGCAGTCTGAGTTTATAATTTACCGGAATTTCATTGTTACTGGCGAGGATGACATTGTCTACAGTTGCCCGGTTATTGTTGATTTCTTCCTTGCGAAATTCCACTGCCTCGTTGGTATAGGCTTCAATCCGGCCGATATAGGTATTTTCCAGGGTTTCCATAAACAAGGCCTGGAAAGCCTCCTGCTGCTCCTCGCTGGCGTCCCGCCAGTTGGTGGAGAGTACGCTCTGTGACATAGCGCGCGCATCAAGTGCCTGGCCACTATTGAAGCGGCGATACATGGGATACGTTGTACCTGCCTAATTCAGGAATGATGATTTACCCTACGATAGAGGTCATCATTACTTTTTCTATTTAAAAGGCTATTGATTTTTACTTTGACTGGCGGGTTATTAGCATGCCGGGACATATCCCGGCATGCTAATGCAGTGACTGGATCAGTCGCTATAGGAAATGCGGTAGACGATATTGGCGCCATCATCGCTGAGCAGTAATGAGCCGTCCTGCATCACTACAGTAGCTACCGGTCGTCCCCAGGGGTTGCCATCCTCATCGATAAACCCTACCAGGAAGTCAATGTACTCACCGGTAGGAACGCCATTTTCTATAGGTAGCCTGACAACTTTGTGCCCGGTACGGTGGGCACGGTTCCAGGAGCCATGCAAGACCGCAAATCCGTCTCCGGCATACTCCTGCGGGAAGGCTGAATTACCGCTTACCTGTGCAGGATAAAACTCCAGATCAACGGCGGCTGAATGGGCTGTATAGGGAACATCAGGTACTGAAATCTGGCCTGGCAGATCAGGTCTGGCACCGGCATGCCGGGGATCTTCATTGTCACCCATATAGTACCAGGGCCAGCCAAAGAAGCTGCCTTCGGGGACTCGAGTAGAATAATCCGGAACCAGGTCATCCCCCAATTGGTCCCGCTCATTAACTGTACACCAGACATCACTAGTCTCAGGCTGTACTGTCAGGCCGACACAGTTTCGGATGCCATTGGCAAAAAGCCTGCCCCTTGCCTCTTCGTTGCCCACGTCAAATACCATCACGGAGGCACGGTTTTCCTCGGTTCCCCAGGCAGCGCCAAGACCACGCTCGGCTTCCCAGGCAGCAATTTCAGTTGCTGTTTTTGCGGGCATATCCTCGGCCACATTGGACTGGGAACCTACGGAGACATACATACGAGAACCGTCGGGAGAGAAGCCCAGATCGCGAGTGTAATGACCGCCACCCACAGGGCTGAGCTGGGATATTACCACTTCAGGGACATCGGCTGCTTCTGTATCACCGCTGCTATAGGGATAGCGAATGACTCTATTGGTTTCAGCAACATACAGCCACTGTGGATTGTTACCGGCAGGATAAAATGCCATTCCGAGGGGTTGCAACATGCCCTGGGCAAAAACAGTAATGGCTTGTGGCTGGCTATGATCCGCCGTGGGGCGCATCACTTTGATTCGGCCACTCTGTGTTTCTGTCAGGAAGATATCGCCATTAGGGGCCAGCACCATGGCGCGTGGGCCTTGTAAGTCTGCGGCGAAAGTTTCCGCCTTGAATCCTTCAGGGACCTTTAATTCCCTGCCTTCAGGTCTTGGAGCGATTTGCGGAAAGTTCACTGCAGACCCTGTTTCATAAGGCTCTGGAAGGCTGCCCAGGTCTACTCTGTGAACGCGGCCAGGACGATCATTGAGCCAGTCAGGGTCACCCTGGGGAGGCTCTGCTTCCGGGGGCGCGCGAAAACCACCAAAGCCGCCAAACTGTGGTTCAGCTTCTGCAAACGTGCCATTACCAAGTGCCTCAAAATAGGCGATCAGATTGGCCCTGCTTTCGTCATCTGTAACCGGAATAACCATGGAGGAGCCAGGTACGACTGTTGTCGGCGAGGCCAGAAAGCGATCAAGGGTTTCGGCATCCCAGGTCAGACCGGAATTCGACATGGCCTGGGTATAGGTGAATCCACTAGTTGCGGCTTCACGGCCAAAAATACCATGTAGCAAAGGGCCCTGTGCTCCACCATTGTCGCCGGGTTCGGCGCTGTGGCAGAGTGCGCATTGTTGTCGGAAAAAGGTCTTGCCTTCATTGGAGTCGGCAGCATTGGCTAACTGGAAGGTGAATAGAGTAGCTACGAATAACAAGCGTCTGGTTAACACAGGACCTCCTGGAGGGGTATTAATAGTGATATTGCTTAAGGTTATCAGAAGTAAATATTTATCAGGTCGGCATAATACCCGATGTTGGTGCCAAGTGGAGAAATTCATCGTGCAATTAATGTCAAAAAACAGGGACCCGAAATACTCAGGATAATTTCATATGGCTCTGAATTTCGATGGCTTTGGGAATTTTGAATATTGTGAATTACCGGGGGGCATTACTGGATAGTAGGCAGGCTGGAAATATTGTTTTAAAAAAGCCAATTATTTCGTTACTCTCTTCACACGTCACAAGTCACACGTTTTCAGGGCCAAGGAGTCAAGCATGCCTTTTAATCAAAAAAACAATCAGGGTTATCGACGCGAATTTCTCAAGTTTCTGGCAGGAAGCCCGTTGTTGACCAGTTATTCAGCCTTCAGTCAGGAGGTGGAGGAGACTCTCGGTGAGAAACTGACCAATCCCGGTCAGGTCATAAACGTTTTTGAAATGGAAGCACTGGCCCGGGAAAAAGTGCCGCCAGCCCATTTTGGCTATTTGATTTCCGGTGTCGATAGCGACACCACTTTGCGCGCCAACAGAGAGGGTTATACGCGCTTTCAGATTCATCCGCGCAGGCTGGTTGATGTCAGTGGCCCCACCGATATGTCGGTAAATGTCCTCGGTGCAGAAGCACGCTCTCCCATATTTCTGAGCCCTATAGGCAGTACCGGGGGATTTCATCCTGATGCCGACGTGGGTGCTGCCCGCGCAGCTGCGGCGAAAGGGCATCATATGATTCTTTCTACCCAGGCGTCTTCACCCATTGAAGATGTGGTGCAGGCACGCGGGGAAGGCTCGGTCTGGTTTCAGTTGTATTCCACTGATCGCTGGGAATATACAGAAGCGTTATTGCGCAGAGCTGAGGCGGCCGGCTGCACAGCGGTGTGTCTGACCGTGGATTTACCGGGTGGCCGTAATACCGAAACTTCAGCAGTGCTTGCACGGGGAGATGATCGTTTTTGTGAAGAGTGTCATTACGGACAGGCCAAGCCAATATTTGATGGCCTCGATATGCAGGGAGTCGGGCTGGTTGATGCGGCGTTGACCTGGGATGTTATCGGGCGCATCAAGGACGTCACTAATATGAAAGTTCTTATTAAAGGGATTGAAGTTGGCCCTGATGCTGCTCTCGCTGTGCAGTATGGAGCTGATGGCATTATCCTTTCCAATCATGGTGCCCGCGCTACGGATACTGGCAGGGGGACCATTGAATGCCTTCCTGAGGTAATCGCCGCAGTGAATGGTCGTATACCGGTTATTATTGATGGTGGCATACGTCGTGGTACCGATGTGTTTAAAGCGCTGGCACTGGGCGCCTCTGCTGTCGGTATTGGTCGCCCTTATTGCTGGGGCCTGGGTGCCTTCGGTCAGGCGGGCGTTGAAAGAGTGCTTGATCTGTTGAATCGCGAGCTTGCCATTACCATGCGCGGCAGTGGTACTCCGTCCATAGCGGCTATTGGTCCGGACTATGTACAGGATGTGGGGCATCGGGTGCCACGCGGAACACTTGGGCGGGACATACTCTAGAGACTGTATAAAAATTTCTGCTATTACAGCCAAGGGCAATAGCACCAGGTAGATAGAACCAATAGATAGAATTAAGAGGGGATTAACAGGGCCAGGGTAAATGACGAGTGTTTATCCTGGCTCTGTTGATGTTACGGATAAAAAATGACCGGAATTAACAGAAGAGATTTTATGGCCTTGTCTGCAAGCTTTACCGCGGCGGCCGCCGTCAGCGGTTCATCAACTTCACAGGCAGCATCCACCTCGGGGATGTATGTTTGCATGCATGGAATAACATCCAGTGGGTTTGATTTTCGATCTGTGATGGAAGGCTGGTCCGGGGCTGGTATTACAGCGGCCGAACCCGACCTGCCTTTAGCAAGGAAATTTGAAGAGAGTAATGGCCCAGGTTCTGCTCGACGTTTGATGGATGATCTTGGACTGCGCGCGGTTTCATCAACAAACCAGCTATTTTTGGAAGAAAGTGGCCCCCGGCGTGCAAATGCGGTGGAAGACTTACGCTGGAAAGTGGAGTTGGCAGAATCTCTGGGAGCGGACAGACTTGTAGTGCCGTCGGCAGCCAATCAGGCGCATACCATGGACGATTATGACCAGGTATATGAAAACCTTCATGAAGCTGCTGAAATTGCCAAGCCCCACAACATTGCCCTGATGGTTGAGTTTACCCGCCTTTCAACCTTGATCAGTAATGTCCGCACCAGCCTGGAGGTGGTGCGCACCGTTGATCATCCCAACCTGAAATTCATGCTTGATGTTTATCATTTATGGGCAGGCATGAGTAAGTTTGAAGATCTTGATCTGATCAACAATGGAGAGATTCATCATGTGCATTTCGCCGATACACCGGCTTTACCCCATCTGGAAGTGGCAGAACGCAAACATCGTGCATTTCCCGGTGAAGGGCTTGCGCCATTGCAGCGTATCGTCGAAAAACTCTCCGAGAAGGGTTATGGACGGGCACTGTCTCTGGAGCTTTTTGATCCAGAGGTACAGAATACGGATCCGGAAGTTGTCGCAAGGAAAGGGATTGAGACGATCACGCCTTATATTTTGTAACAAGGCGCAACTTGCAAGAAAAAGGATAAAGGATAAAGGTGGGCAGTGCAGGGAGGCGCCAGGTTTCTATAAAAAGAGGCAAGAGACAAGCAGCCACTTTTTCAGGATTCATTTTTTTCTATAGGTCGGATAAGGACCGCAGGGACGCATCCAACAAGGCGACCAATAGGTCGCTTTTTTGTGACTTGAGACCTGTGACTTGAAACTTGTCTCTTGTGACTGTCTTTACCTCACCGCTGCGCGGGTAATATCAGCCAGGGTCGGTGTGCCTGCCTGCTTCATTGCAACTTCCAGCTCGCTGTCCAGTATCTGCATTACTTTTGCTACGCCTTCCTGGCCAAAGGCGCCCAGTCCCCAGATATAGGGCCTGCCTACACAAACGGCATCTGCACCAAGCGCAAGGGCCTTGAGAATATCAGTGCCGCGGCGGATGCCACCATCAACGATGACCGGGATACGACCGCGCACTACATCGACTATTTCCGGGAGAGAGTCGATGGTAGCAAAACCGCTTTCTTCTGCTCTGCCACCATGGTTGGAAATATGGATGGCATCTACTCCAGCGCGCAGAGCCAATCTGGCATCTTCCGGCTGGGTAATTCCCTTAATAACCAGCTTCATATCAGTTGAATCGCGCAGGCGTTTGACGTAATCCCAATCCATTGAGGGGTTGCTGGGATTCAGATTGGCGGGCGCATTCAAGCCTTGCAACATGGCTTTGTCTGCAAAGGTCGTGCCTGGAATATGGCATTCACTGCAGTCATCGGAGCTTCGATCAAAGCGTCGCATGCGATCCTGGTTGCGAGCAGGAATATCGGTGGTCAAAAACAGCACATCTGATCCTGTGGCTTCGACCCGGCGCAATATTCTCTGGGTGATATCCCAGACATCGGTGGGATAAAGCTGATACCAGACTGGTTCTCCGCGGGCTTCGGTGATTTCTTCAATGCCAAAGGTAGCCGCTGTGGACATGATCATCTTGTGGCCACCGGTTCTGGCACCCCGTGCTACTTCCATATCGCCATCGGCATGGGCCATCCCCAGGCCACCTACCGGAGCCAGCAAGACAGGAGAGGGCAGGGTGTGGCCAAGAAGTTCGGTTTGTGTATTCACAGCGCTGACATCAATCAGGCGACGGGCGCGTAAATGCAGGCGCTCATAGCCTTCACGATTGGCGCGCAACGTCAGTTCATCATCTACACCCTGGGAGATATAGGTCCAGTGCGCCTGATTCCAGTTGCGCAGGGCGACATTCTCCATATCAAAAACATTCACTGCCCAGCGGGCGGATTCAGCGATATAGTCCCTGTCGTCCAGGCGTTGAGCGGCCATCGTTGGTAAAGCAGGCATAGCCGAAAATAAAGGACTGGAGGCTAAAAATTGCATTAACTTGCGCCGGGAATGTTCAGTGCTATTCATAAATTTCTCCCTTCATGGTTTAGCTATTATCATTTATTGGCGACATAAAAAAACCCCGCTATTGGAACGGGGTTTTTATCATGCTTTTTAATTGATTAGCCGCGAGGGGTCAGTTTTACAAGTCTGCCTTCCGGGCCATCTTCAAGAATCCAGATATTACCTGCAGGACCCTGTTCAATACCACGAATACGGCGTCCCATGACAAAACGCTGTGCTTCGACAGCATTATCGCCATTCACTACAATGCGAACGATGGACATGGAAGAGAGCCCGCTGATGAAGGCATTTCCACGCCACTCCGGGAACGCATCTCCGGTGTAGAACATCAGGCTGGATGGTGAGATTACCGGATTCCACCAGACCTTGGGTTTTTCAAAGCGGCCTTCTGTGTCGGTATCATGGTCGGGAATGATTTCACCAGTGTAGTGATTTCCGTTAGAGACGATGGGGTAGCCATAATTCTCCCCTGGAATAACCAGGTTCAATTCATCACCACCGCGCGGTGCCATCTCAATATTCCAGAGTCGACCGTCGCTATCGAAAGCAATGCCCAATGGATTGCGATGACCATATGACCAGACTTCAGCAGCCACTCCGCCCTGACTGGCAAAGGGGTTATTGGATGCAGGAGAGCCATCATCATTCAATCGAACAATCTTTCCCAGTGTGGCATTCAGGTCCTGGGCAGGATCATATTTATTACGCTCCCCCGCTGAGACAAACATGAATCCTTCGTCATCGAAGGCAATACGGTGGCTGAAATGCAGTCCGCCATCGACTTTGGGGAAGGCGCGCCAGATGACTTCAAGATTCTCTATCGCCGGAGCTGAAAGGTTAAGAGTGCCACGTGCTACTACTGCGCCGCGTGTTTCATTGGCGCCGGCTTCCACGTAACTTATATAAACCAGATTGTTGGATTCAAAGTCTGGATGCAGGACGATATCGCCAAGGCCGCCCTGGAAAAAATAATCAACTTCAGGCGCGCCAGCGACTTCAGTTTTCTGACCATCCTGGGTGACCAGCTGGATAGTGCCGCCTTTTTCCGTAACCAGAATTCGTCCGTCAGGCAGAAATTCGATGGCCCAGGGTTCATTTAATTCAGCGATTGGTGTTGATACAAAAGGGTAGGGGACCTGTGCCAGAACCGAAGTCCCCAGGAATAATCCAAGAATGAAAATGGACAGTTGTTTCATACGGTTGACCTCTTCAAAGAATCAATTGCGATGGTATTTTGCAAACTAAATTTTAATTGTTCAGACCTGGAATAATAGTTAATCTTTTGTTTTAGCGACTGCCCTTTTTAATGGGGAAGTAATCCAGGGACTGGCCAGTATATAAGCCCTAAAGGGCGAAATCCAATCCAAGATTATGGCAGGCTGGAAAGCGGAAAACAGGCTGGTCCGGGCCTGGGTTAAAGTCGCAACATTGGCGGGTAGATTAATAATGAAAGAAATCTTAAGGATAGTATGAGAAAAGAACTGATTCTGATGCGTCACGGTAAGTCTGACTGGGCTAAAGCCTTGCCGGATTACCAGCGTCCTATAAAAAAACGCGGTTTTGAGGAGTCAGCCAGAGTGGGTTTGTGGTTACGTGAACAGGGACTGGTCCCTGAGTTACTGATGAGTTCCCCGGCCCGGCGGGCCAGAGATACCGCGGAAACCGTTGCCAGTAATATGGACTACAGCGAGGAAAATATATTCTGGAATGAATCAGTTTACATGGCTGATGTCAGTGAATTACTGGATGCTATCGCGACCACTCCTGAGGAATGCGCCAGCCTGATGATAATAGGACACAATCCGGGTCTTGAAGATCTGCTGTTTTATCTCTGTGAAGAGCTGGATATTCCGGAAGACGGTAAAGTCATGCCAACGGCTACAGTGGCTGTGCTGGAAACCGATATGGACTGGGCGAATCTTGAGCATGGGTCCTGCAGGCTGGGTATAATAGCTAGAGGGCGTTACCTTTAAATTAGACGGTTTTTAAATTTATCGAGTAAGTGCACAACCCTGTAAAGTATTAACGCTTGAAAATATTTTCCAGTGCCCGATTAATCAACACTTCACGCGGATCGCTCTCTGCAGGTGGCTCTTGCTGCTGCTGATCCTGAGGAGAGCTTTGCTCGGAATTTTGCTGAGTACTGTTCGTATTACTCTGAGGCTGCGTTTCATTGCCAACAGCGCGCTGTAACAGATCAGTCAGTCCTCTTTGTACTGCGGAGCGAATAGCGCCGGCGAGGATGGCCTGAATGTCTGGCAGACAAGTGGGGTTATTAATGGAACCGTTGCAGGCGATTGGCAAACTGTATCCGCCAATGTCATAGGCCTGTTCATCACTGGCAGGGCTTTCATCCACGTTGGCAATCATATTGAAGTCAATGGTGTCATTGGCCAGGTTAACCAGGGTGCCGCGCCCGCTGACATCAAATCCTGATGATTCAATCAACAGATCATTGGTCGTCACAACCCCATCGGTAACCATGATACTGGCAGAGAAAGCCTCGAAAGGCGTGCGTTCACCGCGGGCTATGGTTCGCGCGCGTTGCTCCCGAATCATTGTTTCTACCTGACGCAGCACACTGCCAACATCCACCCCTTCCAATACACCATCCTGAAGCGCCATTGCGCCAGAGCCATTTAGGTTACGCTTGATGGTGGCGGTGTCGGCACCACGTCCGTTCAGTGACAGCTGGATATTACCATTACCGCTGATATAGCTGGCATCCATAAAGTCCCTTAGCAGTGGCGCCAGATTGATACCGGTAAGAGTTGTATCAACGCTGGCTGTCGGCATTGCGTCATTGACGTTGAGCCTGATATCACCCGAATACGCGCCTTGATACAGATTGGCAGTAATCGGTGCCAGGGCAATCTGTCCATCACCGGCATTAATGCCTAGCGCCAGGTCATTCAGGTTGAGGTTGGAATAGGTGAGCTGGCCGACATTAATATCACCCCTGATATTGAGTTCGCGGATAGTGTCCACAGGCAACTCGGTGTTGCCGATTTCAGCGCCTGCGGGGGTATCACTCGTTGGCGCCAGATAGCGGTCCAGGTTAATGCGGTTGATTGTCAGGTCAAAATCCGTTGCCGGCGCTGCTTCTGAGCTTATCCCTGCCAGACTGAAGTCGCCGGAAATTATGGATTCATCAAGGGTGAAGTCCAGCTGACGAAGTTGCAGATCATCGCTGGATCCTGAAAAAGAGGTAGCAAAAGCGAATGACTGAAAGACCGTATTATCCATGGTGACTGGTAGCGGCTGGTTGATCTGTTGCATGAAGCGGCGCAGATTAAATGCAGGCAGGGAGAGCTGGCCGTTGTAATTGATATCGCTCATGACATTGTTGGCCTGGAGACTGCCCTGAAGGTTTAAACCAAGTCCTGCCAGAGTAAAAGATTCAGTGGCCAGGGTTTCATTTTCAATATCCAGAATGCTGTTTGCCCTCAATTCCAGTGTCACCGGCGAACTTGGAATGCGCGGTCCTGCAAGTATCAGGTCAAGGTTAAACGGACTAAGGGTCAGGTTGGCCGGTCTGCCATTTATCGCCACATTGAGGTTTAGCGATTCCACGACTTCCGCCAGGTCAGCTTGATCAAGCGCACTCAATACCGGCCCCAGATTGCGACCGCTAAGGTTTAGCTCGCCTACCATGGTGCCATTGGCATTCTGAAAATTAGTGGCCTGCAGCTCTCCACTAAGACGAAAGCCAAGAAAGTTTGCCTGCAATCCACTGAGATCGAGATTGCCCCGGGCCATGTTGATATCAAATGGCGCATTGAGGGTGAAATTTTTAGCGGGGATGTTTCTTAAATTGCGCCCATACTGGTTCAGTGATGATTCACGACCGCCACTAATTTGGCCGACGATTTGCATCAGCAAAGGCAAGTCAGGGCCACTGGCATTCAGACGACCACGCAGAACGGGTGTCTCGGTATTAACCTCACTCCCTGTCACATTGCCACTGATGACTGTGCCCAGTGCATTGAGTTCCAGTTCCGGCACATTGAGGTTGCCGGTTTCCATATTGGCATCAAAGCGTGTTCTGAGCAGAAAATCCTGATTTGGTGAGTTCTGCAATTCCCTGCCGTAGCCGGCAAGGGCTGAATCACGCCCGCCCTGAAGCTGCCCGGCGACTTCCAGCAGGGTCGGTAAGTCGGGTCCGAAAGCATTGATAGTGCCAGTGACGACTGGTTGTCCGGACTGCAGATTTGAGGCAACAATATTTCCCGTGATGCTGGCATCAAGCAGGTTGGCATCGAGATCATTGATGCTCAGGGTTCCAGCGCCGGGGCTGCTTTCAAAAAGGCCGTTCAAATAAAAACTTCGGCTGTTAAGCCGGGTAATCTGGGTTACTAATTCTTCGTTTTCCAGGATACGAAAGATTACCGCCAGATCATTGCCTGCTGCAGCGAGGTTAACCTGAAAAAGAGGGGAGTCACTTAAAATACCATTAGCATTGATGTTGGCATTAATCTGGGTATCGAGGGCATTGAACGATAAATTCCGCAGCAATAGCGTGTCCTGTTCAAAATCCATGCTCATTGCTGTGGTCAGGGTGAGGTCAGCGGATCCGTTGGGTACATTGGCTCCTGACAGGGTGCTATTCAGACTGAGGGGATTCAGATCATAACGCTGGTTATCCAGGTCGTAGACCATGGTACCGGTTAATCTGATCAGAGCCGCGAGGTCTGGCCGGCTGGCACTGGCATCCAGGGTTAAAGACAGCTCTATTGGTGCGCCATAGACCAGTTCACCAGTGCTGATATTGATGTTTTCCAGGGTATAGATGACATCGTTAAACTGGTCATCAAAGATTACTGAAGCATTATTGATATCCACGCCGCCCACTACCAGCTTATTGAGGGTGGCATCTGATACTGATGCTTCATCGCTGTCTGTGGCATCCAGAGCACCGCTATTCCAGTTTGACTCGCCGGCTGCATTGGTTTCCAGGAAAATTCGGGCACCAGACAAATGAATAGTGTCGACTTCATATTCCTGATCCAGCATCGGCAGCAGTTTTACTCTTATCTCGGCCTGTTGTGCCTGCATCAGTGGCGTATTGCTGAAGCCGGGAGGATTGGCGATAACAAAATCATTGAGCGTGATTCCCAGCCAGGGATAGAAGCTGAGATCAATGCTGCCATTGAGGGATAGCGCCAGGCCGGTGCTCTTTTCAAATTCCCGCGCAATGCGGTCTTTATGGTTATTGGGGTCGGTATTGAGCATGATCACCAGCACAACAATAACCAGTGTAAATACCAGAGTGACCAGCGAGGCCATTAACTTGAACAATCTTTTCATCGTTTTCCAGGGCGCAGAGTGAGGAGTAAAAAGGGCTGCAGGAAATGGCCAGTTCCATTTTCTGTTCCACCCTGATATTAGACCAGATCCAGGTGCCCGATGTTGCGTAAGAAAAGTAAAAAATTGTACTATTTTTCAGCTTTTTAGCTATAGATTCATGAGGTGTTTCGTTGCTCGCCCGATCAGGCATTTTAAACGTGATATTCAGCCCTTGCCTGATGGCTGACTGCTTCAGGACAGTTTGGCTGGATAAAATCAATCCCAGAATAAAGAATTAACAATTAGACAGATCAGTGACTTGCCTTTATATTCGTCAACAAGTCATAAAAAATTCTGACTTCACGAAGTCCTCGACTTCATCCCAACAATTGTTTTTTAGTTTAAGAAATTAATTAATACAAAGGAGTGAACTATGTCTTTAGCAGGTTCCAAAACTGAACAAAATCTCAAGGATGCATTTGCCGGAGAGTCACAGGCGAATCGTCGTTATCTGTACTTCGCAGCCAAAGCTGATGTTGAGGGTTATAACGATGTGGCTGCAGTCTTCCGTTCCACCGCTGAAGGGGAGACAGGTCATGCTCATGGTCACCTGGAATATCTTGAAGAAACCGGTGATCCGGCCACAGGCATGCCTATTGGCGGCACCTCCGACAACCTGAAAGCAGCAATCGCCGGGGAAACTCACGAGTACACTGACATGTACCCGGGAATGGCCAAAGCAGCCCGTGATGAAGGCTTCGATGAAATCGCTGACTGGTTTGAAACACTGGGCAAGGCTGAACGTAGCCATGCCAACCGCTTCCAGAAAGCTCTCGATGGTCTGGACGACTGAAAACACTCCAGTCCGGAAGGACCGGGTATTTTACAGACCTGGTGGTGGCCTGACTCTGAAACAGGAGTCAGGCACCCATAATAAACAAACCGTAAACATCCACGATATAGATTTAATATTGGGCTCCCAGCCATGAGTGATACCCCTTCAACCAAAGAAAGAGCCAGGGAAGGAAGTCTTGAAGCGCCTACCCGCCACCCTGTGGAATGGCAGACCGAGTCCTTCTGGGATGTGGACAAGCTCAATGCGGAACTGGAGCGTGTCTATGACATCTGCCATGGCTGTCGTCGCTGCGTCAGCTTATGTAATGCCTTTCCTACCCTGTTTGATCTGGTTGATGAATCTGACACCATGGAAGTTGATGGTGTTGATAAGGCGGACTATCAGAAAGTAGTCGATCACTGTTATCTCTGTGATATGTGCTACATGAGTAAATGTCCCTATGTGCCACCTCATGAATGGAATGTAGATTTCCCGCATCTGATGTTGCGTGCCAAGGCTGTCAACTTTAAAAACAATGGCGCCTCTTTTCGGGATCGCACCCTGACCAGTACTGACGCGGTGGCAAAAATGGCCACGATTCCGCTGGTGGATGTCACGGTCAATGCCCTGAACAACAACGGACTTTTTCGAAAAGTCCTCGAAGGTACGCTGGGCGTGCACCATTCAGCACCAGTGCCCAGTTATCATCGAAACAGCCTGCGCAAGCGGGTGAAGATGTTGGAAAAAGCGCAACAGGAAAAAGGTGCAATTGAACCCAGGGCAGTAGGGCGAACCAAAGGCAAGGTAGCTTTTTATGCCACCTGCTATGGAAACTATAATGCGCCGCAACTGGGTGAGGATTTTTATCAGGTATTCCAGCACAACGGCATTCATATTGAGCTGGTACCAAAAGAAGCCTGTTGTGGCATGCCAAAACTGGAACTGGGAGACCTGGAGTCGGTTAAAGAGTTAAAAGAAGCGAATATCCCGGTATTGGCAAAACTTGTCGATGAAGGCTTTGACCTGATCGCTCCAATCCCGTCCTGTGTGCTGATGTACAAGCAGGAACTGCCACTGATGTTTCCTGATGATGAAGACGTACAAAAAGTAAAGCAGGCTTTTTTTGATCCCTTTGAATACCTGTTCCTGCGCCATAAAGAGGGGGAATTCAATATCGATTTCAAACAGGGGCTTGGTGATATCAGCTACCAGGTTGCCTGTCATTTACGTGTGCAGAATATCGGTCTCAAAACCAGGGATATTCTCAACCTGGTTCCTGATACCCAAGTGCAGGCCCAGGAACGCTGTTCCGGACATGACGGTACCTATGCTGTGAAAAAGGAAACCCATGACATCGCGGTAAAAATTGCTCGTCCCGTGGTCAGGAAAGTGGATCAGCAGGAGCCGGATTATTTTATTTCAGATTGCCCCATGGCAGCTGCCCATATTGGCAACCTTTCCGAGAAGGTAGATAAACCTGAGCACCCTATGACTCTGCTCAGGATTGCATACGGTCTTTGATGGCAAGCTGCTAAATTGACCCTCGTTTTACAAGAATATTCAGGAGTAATGATGAACAAACTGACCAGAGATGATTTGTGGTCCCTGGAAGACTATGCCGAAAAGCGCCCGGAATTCAGGGCAAAAGTGCTGGAGCACAAGAAAAACAGAAATCTGCAGTTAAATGACAATGCGCGCTTATTGTTTGAGGATGGCCTGACGCTGAAATATCAGATTCAGGAAATGCTGCGAATAGAGAAGGTGTTTGAAGCTGCGGGTATCGAGGATGAACTGGAAGCCTACAACCCTCTGATCCCGGATGGTGATAACTGGAAAGCAACCTTCATGATCGAGTATGAAGATGTGGAAGAACGTAAATTGCGCCTGCAGGAATTGAAAAATGTTGAAGATCTTATTTGGATGCAGGTAGAGGGGCATGACAAGTTCTATGCCATAGCCGATGAGGACATGGAGCGAGCCAATCAAGTGAAAACCTCGAGCGTTCATTTTGTCCGCTTCCAGTTAAATCCTGAAATGGTTGCAGATGCCAAAAACGGAAGCGCCATTTATGCCGGTTGTGACCTGGAAGGATTCAAAATTGGTCCTGTGCAAATACCCGATAATATTGCTGGTTCACTGCGCGAGGATTTGAGCTGATTTTGAATCGATCAGGTGGCGGGATAATCCGCAATAATAAATCAGGAAACATTTCTGAAAAGGGCTTATCAAAGCCCTTTTTTATGGCTTGCGATGAAACTTTGCCAGGCATTACCGGGGTTTTGCCAGAGAGGTTATTTGGCAACAATTATGGTATGTTTTCCGACGTTAAAAAAACACATAAATATAAATAAAAAACTTAAACAGAACCTGAATTAACGTCAGGCATAAAATTCTGTATTCGCTGACACACTTCATGGAGAATTTCACAATGTTAAGAATGGCTTCCTTATTTGTCTTTATGACAATGTTCCTTTCAGCCTGCAGTGAACAGGCCGGACCTGTTGTTACAGACTCGGAAAGCGTAGAGATTCCGGTAGATGAAAATATTATTTTCATCACTAACGCCAGAG
This sequence comes from Gammaproteobacteria bacterium, assembly GCA_024644515.1. Taxonomy (GTDB): domain Bacteria; phylum Pseudomonadota; class Gammaproteobacteria; order Pseudomonadales; family Pseudohongiellaceae; genus Eutrophocola. Next base: position 6,969 of record JAHEHN010000014.1, on the reverse strand, counting down.
TTATTGATGGCAATGGCAATGTAATAGAGCGGGGAAGTGTTCTGATGGAGGGTGGCCTGATCAGCGCGGTAGGTGAGAATGTTGTGGCCCCGCTCAATGCCAGAGTCATTGATGCCGCTGGTAAAACTGTAATGCCAGGTTTTATTGAGGGACATCGTCACATTATTCAGGGTAATCCCGAAGAGTGGATGGCTAATCGGGCCGCAGAAAATATGCAGGAATTTCTTAATGCCGGTTTTACAACGGTATTATCGGCAATTGATGCGCCACAAATACTTGAACTGCGACGCATGATCAGCGACGGAGAAATGACCGGGCCACGGATTCTGTCCGGGGCCTTTGTTCCAATCAATGTCCTGCCGCCGGGTGAGCCCACCACTGATCCAGCGCGTACAGATGTGTCGCGGCCACCGAATCGTCCTACCGAAGCGGCCGGCAAGATTCCCGATCAGGTCATTATCGATACCGTGCAGGCAGCTGCCGATGCCGGATATGATTTCACCAAGACTGTGGTCACTGTTACACCGGGCGGTCCGGAAGTGGATTCACTTACCTTGATGGTGAATGAAACCCATAAACATGGACTTAAAGCGATAGTTCATGCGGTGGGCAAGTGGGATGTGCTGGAAGTGATCAAGGCCGGGCCGGATCATCTGGTTCATACCCCCCATATCGGTCAGCTTACTTTGGCCGAGGCCAAGACCATTGCCGATACCGGTATACCCATGGTGTCCTCACTGGGTACCCTGGGTATTTTCTTTGATGAAAACAACGACCCTGTTTTCAGGGACGGACAACCTTATAGCTGGAATACCTTGAGTAGCGCTGGACAGGGTCCGGTGAATGCGCGTCTGTTGTGGAATGCAGGCATCACCTACGGTTTTGGTACGGATACGTCTTTTCACCCCACTGAAACCCTCAAGCATGAGCTCAACGCCTTAAGCCTGACTTTTTCCGAGCAGGATATTATCGAAATCATGACGGAACATACCGCCAGGGCGGTTTTCCTGGAGGATGAGATCGGTACGCTGGAGGCTGGAAAAGCTGCTGATTTGGTAATCCTTGACGGTAATCCACTGGAAAATATTTATGACCTGCTGAATGTAGAGCTGGTTGTGAAGGGTGGTAAAGTTGTCGTCAATAAAATGTAAACAGGCAAGGCAGTGTCTATGAAATGGTTTGAGAAAAGTTTTTCGGCAGTATTGCTGTTGGTCGCAACTGGAGGCGTTATTGCGCAGGATTTTTCCGCGGCCCCGCCGCTTCCGGCGTTTCCTCAATTTTACGAAACAACTGAGTATCCGATTCGCGTAGATCTGGTGGCAGATGGCTTGTCCAATCCCTGGGCGATGGCTTTTCTGCCTGACGGTGACATGCTGGTCACTGAACGTGCCGGTCGTCTGCGACGCATTCATGATGGCGCGCTGGATCCTAATATTATCGACGGTGTTCCCGACGTTAAAATTACCGTTCTTGGTGGTTTGCTGGGAGTCCTGTTACATCCGGATTTTGCCACTAACCAGACACTGTACTTGAGTTATGCCAAGGGCCATGAAGATGGACGACGCAGTTCTACTGCGATTGCTCGTGCTGTGCTGAGAGGTAATAGTCTAGAAGAAGTCGAGGATATTTTCATCGCCAACTCCTGGAGTGCATCACCGACAAATTTTGGTGGCCGCATGGTATTTGGCAATGACGGCAAACTTTATATGACTATCGGAGAGCGCCAGGAAGAAGTCAGGGCTCAGGATGGCCTTGATCATGGCGGTAAGGTTATTCGCCTGAACGATGATGGCTCAGTACCTGAAGACAATCCTTTTGTTGGTCGCGATGATATTTTGCCAGAGATTTTTGCTATCGGCATTCGGAGTCCGCAAGGCCTGACGCTGCATCCGGATAGCGGTGAGCTTTGGGAAAATGAACATGGGCCACTCGGCGGCGATGAGGTCAATATCATCAGGGCGGGCCGCAATTATGGCTGGCCGATTGTTACTTATGGCAGGGATTACGATGGCGTAGCCATTAGTGATTTGACCGAAAGAGATGATTTTGAATCACCGTTTATGTACTGGGTACCTTCCATCGCGATTTCCGGAATCAGCTTTTATACTGCAGATGCCTTTCCGCGCTGGCAGGGCAATGCTTTTGTCGGCGCTATGATCATGGGTCGCACCCCCATGACCGGTCATATTCAACGCATTACCTTCAGTGATGAAGGTATAGCCTTGGCTCGTGAACCAATCCTTTTGCCTCTGCGACAACGCATTCGTGATGTACAGCCCGGCCCTGATGGAAACCTTTATGTGCTTACTGATCAAAATCCCGGTGCAATTCTGAAAATTTCTCCTGCCCAATAAAAAGCCCCGCATGTGCGAGGCTTTTTATATAGTTAGATGTAACAGGCAACCCTACATCGCTGTAATCAAATTGGGTCTTTGGGCCAGATGGTCCGTAATCTGCTCATAGGCCAGCGCAAACTCCAGTACTTTCTGGTCTTCGCCGAACTTGCCCATAATCTGCATTCCCATAGGTCTGCCCTGGTTATCAAAACCAACAGGTACATTAACCACAGGAATTCCTCCGAGGCTGGCATATAAAGTCACTTCCATCCAGCGGTGGTATGTATCCATGGCATGGCCATTAATGTCTTTCGGCCAATGAGCTTCCTTTGAGTAGGGGAAAAGCTGTGCGGTAGGTAAAGCCAAAAAGTCGTAACTGGCAAACAGCCTGTCTAGTTCACCATACCAGGTTCTGCGAATCATATTGGCTCCGTTGACATCACTTTCGCCCAGGCTTAGTCCCTGTTCTATTTCCCAAATCAGTTCCGGTTTGAGCTGTGGCCGTGTTACAGGATCGTTATAGTACTCAAGCATGGAAAGGCGTCGGGTGTGACGCAATGTGGTCCAGCAAAACCACATGTCGAATAAATTCATTTGAGGTTTGACAGGTTCTACATTTGCTCCGGCTTCGGCAACGCTGTTCAAATTATTTTCACACAAGTCCAGCACACCCGGTTCCATAGCAAGATAGTTGTCGAAATTACCCATCCAGCCAATTTTAATGTCACGCAGGTTTAAAGGAGTAAAGTGTTGCGCAACCGGTGCTACAGCAATAGTCTGTAGCAACCTTATGGTGTCTTCTGTATTACGCCCCATCGGGCCGGAGGTAGAAAGCTCGCGCGGTTCGCTATCTGTTCCACTCATCACATTGGCGCTGGGTCTGAAACCAACTACATTATTATAGGCGCCTGGATTTCTTAAGGAGCCCATCATGTCGCTATTATCTGCCACAGGCAGCATGCGTGTGCCGAGTCCGCTTCCGGCACCGCCACTACTGCCGCCTGAAGTGAGTCGGGTTAAAGGCACTGCCGCACGCGCCAAACAATGGATTGTAGGATTGAGATCCCAGGCCAAACTCTGGCACATTGGTTTTACCAATAAAGATTGCCCCCGCCTCACGCATTCGCGCTACGGGAGCACTGTCATTCTCACCTATGCGATTGGCAAACATTGGGGAGCCGCTGGTATAGGGTAAGCCTGCGACTTCAGTCAGATCTTTTGCGGCATGCCGTGCATCCACCCCTGATAGTTGCCTTGGGCAAGTGCCTGATCTGCAGCAAGCGCCTGATTCAGCAGGACATCATCATCCACCAGGTTAATGATGGCGTTGTAGACCGGGTTATAGGTATGAATGTGATCAAGGTAGGCCTGCATGACTTCGACACAGCTGGCATGTTTGTCGCGAATGGCGATGGATAATTCACTGGCACTGAGGTCGGTGAGCTCCGACGCTAAACCCGATGCGGAGTGAATGCAGCCAGTCAAACCAGCGATGGACGAAGTAACGCCAAGCGTCAATGAATTTTTTAAAAACCGCCTTCTTTGCATGTTGTATAACCACTTTTTTTGTTTAAATATTTGTCAGGAATGTTATGGATGGTTACATATCCTTTCTTAATAGTGAAACAAAAAGGGAGCACTGTTTTGAAACAAAAATGCGCACATTTGTGGTGCGAAGATGTTTGTGAGAATTGAGACTAATATTGTCTAAAAAATTGATGGCATCAGTCTTGTCAGCAATATCGAAACAAAAAAAACCCGCAATAGCGGGGTTTTTGTTCAGGGGAAGAAAAACTCCCTGTTAGCGATTACTTGCTTAACGACGTCGTTGTTCTTCTACTTCGACGCTAATAACAGCTTCAATGCGACGATTCTGTGCACGACCAGCATCAGTATCATTGGAAGAAACCGGGCGTGACTCACCATAACCCACGGTGCTTACCCGCTCGGCAGCAATACCATTTACATTTACAAGTTCATCACGGACCGCATTGGCGCGACGTTCGGAAAGTGCCTGGTTATAAGCATCAGAACCGCGGCTGTCAGTGTGACCTTCAATGACAACATTGGTGTTGCCATAGACTTCCATGAATTCCGCAAAGTCTTCGATTTCGTTATCGTACTGAGGTTTTACTTCAGAACGGTTGTAGTCAAAATTTACCAGTAATTCCTGGCGACGCTGAGTGAGTTCCATGATTGGGCAACCATTGCTGTCAACCGCCAGGTTAGCAGTTTTATCAAGGCAGTTGTCACGGGAGTCAACAACGCCATCACGATCGCTGTCTATTTCACATCCGCGGCTATCAACCTGGGTGCCAGCTGGAGTGTTGCGGCAGGCGTCACTGCTATCCGGGACGCCGTCATTGTCACTGTCCATCATGGTAGAAGATGTTGTGCGTGCTGCAGTGGCTGGTGCAGAAGCCCGTTTGCCAAAGCTATAGGCAATACCGACTGACAGGGCATCATCAAAGCCATGGATGTCTTCGCCATTGATCAGCTTGTAGTCACCACGAAGCATCCATTTGTCGTTCAGCATGCGTTTGAAGCCGAAACCAACATCAAGGGTATGTTCGGTTTCGTCATTGATAACACCAGCTGCTTCAAGGTCGACATAGCCAGCGCCAAATGCCAGGTAAGGCTGCCAGCCATTAATCTGGTTGAAGTGGTAGTTCAGGCCGACTCGATAGAAATCCAGATCAGCATCGCCACCAATAAACTTCACATCCGAACCAATCATGTAATAGTCGGATGATACTGACCAGCGCTCTGACAGGGGAAGCTCGCCACCTAAAACAACGCCAAGATCATCATCAATGTTGCGGTCAGTGTCTGAGAAATAGCCAACACCACCAACTTAGATGTTGCCTGTATTGAGTATCTCCTGGGCTGACAACAGACAAGAAAACATCAGGCTAAGGGTGAGAATTGTAGTAGCGAACATCACCTTCAGGGATTTCATGTAATTTTCTTTAAAAAAATAGTGTTATTGGGGTTGATCGGGCGCGAACAGTAGGCTGATTGCAGAAAAAAACAATAGATATTGATGTTTTTTCACAGAAAAATGCGCTATTCACGGTTTTTGATAATACTGAATCCAGAAATGGTTTCAAGTTAAGCGGTTAGACAGCTCCGCTTACCCGTCAAAGCCTGCCTGTTCCAAAAGTCAAAGAAAGTTATTCGGCCAAATCATGGTGCGCCACATGTGTGAAGACGGCGAATCATCAAAACCCAGTCCTTCCTCAGGCTGGCGGAAGTTGCGGGCAATAAGATCGTCAAATTCCCCGATTTCAACCGGGGTGTCCAGCTCATCAAAGAAGTAGATGTCATAGAGCGTGATGTAACGCGAAGTCATGTACCACTTGTGTTTCATGGCATATTCCGCGTCGCGTTTGATATAGGCAGGGGGTTCATAGTCGTGACCGAACAGTTGTAGATAGAGTTCGGGGTATTCGTAATTTACAGCAGGATCCGGAGTATAGCGCAGCGCTTGATGATACTTTACAGCCCAGGCTACTTCTTCATCTACATAGGGAGCAATTAACTGACTTCCCCAGTAACCATGGTCTGTGCGGATCAGGCAGGCATTAGTAATGTCATGCAGCATGCAGGCAAGCACCACTTTATCATCGCGCCCGTCATCTTTAGCACGCTTGGCTGATTCCAGCAGGTGGCGCCTGGTGGATTCATTCATGCGCAGATTGAAATAATCCTGCAGCGTGGGTTTGTCCGGCATACGTGGCAGGGCAGGGTTGTCACCCATCATCAATACATGGGCATCATCAACCTTCGCCAGCATTTTGGCACGCAGGTCAGGGAGGTCAGTGCCATAGGTGCCCACGGGTTGGGGCACGATCATGCGTTCGCGACCCGCTTGAGGCCAGGATTGCTCTTTACTCATGTAATTTAACTTCCGAAGTTTTAGTTAGCGTGCTTGTAAACTGAAGAAAATAAATCAGGGTTGCCAGCGCGAGGCAGCAGCCATAAAGGCGAGCGTCTCTCCATCCTGGGCCGAATTATCCCCCGGAGGAAAATAACTCAGTTTCACTATGACGGTCTGTGTGTCTGGATCAATATAGATGTATTGCCCTTGTAGCCCAATGGCAGAAAAGGCTTCGCTGTTTCCCATCGTCCACCATTGATAGCCATAGCCACCACGACGCTCATCTTCGCCGCCAGAAGGTTGGGTTGACAAGTTTATCCAGTCTTCGGACACAATACGATGTCCATTGGCGACCCCGCCATTGAGTACCATCTGACCCACACGGCCATAGTCGCGCAAAGTGGCATTGAAACCAGCACCACTAAACTCCCGACCGGTGCCTGGTGGGCCATCCATAATATAGAAGCCATCGGCTTCAGTCCCCATCGGCTCCCACAGGCAGCGTTCGGTGTAGGCCGCGGTACTCATGCCAGTGCTGCGTTCAATCAACCAGCCCAGTACGGCGGTATCGATGGTTTTATACTGAAAAACTTCACCGGGCTGATTCAGACGAGTTAACGTTTTTGCAACATCGGTAAAACGGCTATTGTTTTTAACCAGGGAAGAAATATGGTTGCTGGCGGCAATGCCGGGGTTGGCAAAATCGTAGCGCTCTTCATAGTCCACGCCGGAGCGCATTTGCATGACATGGCG
>JAHEHN010000109.1:76-5481 GCA_024644515.1 Gammaproteobacteria bacterium | reverse complement strand
CCATGAGTTGAACGCCGTACAGGGGCGCGGCCAACCGGCCACAGTATTCGGGTCAAGCGCCGAGTTGATAGTCGGAAATTGGCCATTACCACCCTGAATTGAGGGGTTCAGGTTGGGATCTGAAGAACTGAAATCATAGCCGTAATCTGCAGGAGTCTTTGCACAGGTGGGTGAAGCCAGCACATCATCGTAGCTCAGGGTCTGCGGGATACCGGCATTTATGGTCTGACCAATCGGTGGGCCGCCTATCGAGCCACCTAGTCCACCTCCCCAACCTTCTGGGAAGCTCCAGTCAGAATGAGAGAACTCGGTAGCCCGAGACATTGTCTGTTGTTTCCAATTAAAGTAGCCCAATACCAATGAGAAGTTGTCGAAATCAAAATTGACCTGAAACTCATGGCTTTCAAAATCTCGTTCAGCCACATCGTAATTGGTAAAGAAATTGAATTGCGCACCGGCATAATCAGTCCAAAGTTCATCATTGACGGTCGTGTCGCCGTAGATGTATTTCAATGAAACGGTTTCATTCAGGTCGTACTCGACAGTTAAGTTGGTCGAATTCAGTTTGATTTCATCCGGACTGGTTAGCGCCTTGGTATTTTGATAGTCACTTAATTGCCCCCCAGGATAACCACCTACCTGAGATAAATTATTAAAACCTCTACCACCTATAGCCAGACTCGCAATATCATGAGCCTCGGCAATACCAACCTGCCAGCCAAAACGCTGGGCTACGCCTGGATTAATAAAGGTCTGCACACCCGCTGTAGTCTGCAGCTGATTATCTTGTTGTTGAATAAAACGAACACTTAATTTGTCCGTTGGTGTCCAGAGTATGTCGCCACGCACAGTCTGGTTTTCCAGCTCACCATGCTTTTGTCCGGTGGTAACACTTTCCACATAACCGTCTTTATCGTAGCTGGCTATTGTCCACTTGGTACGCAACGTGTCGCCAATGGGAATATCCACGGATCCACTTACATCGCGACGATTAAAGGAGCCCGCTTGAACCACCAATCTGCCACCAAAATCTTCAGCAGGCTTTTTGGTAAATACCTGCACGGAACCACCGGTGGAGTCGCGGCCTATCAGCGTACCCTGTGGTCCACGTAGAACTTCGACTCTATCCAGTTCAACAAATTGACGCTGTAGCAGTCCAACCTGGGAAACCTGCCATACACCATCTACATAGGTACCTACATTAGGAATACCGCGCATCTGGAAAGTACCATTTGCTGAGCCACGGCCATTACCGTAGATCAGAACGTTGGGTACATTTGCTGTGAGGTCCTGGGTATTTTCAATATTCTGTACAGCCAGCGCCTCTTCGCTTAATGCCGTAACTGCCAGGGGCGTATCCTGGACACTGGTTTCACGTCGTGTGGACGTAATAACGATCTCTTCTAAAGCCGGTCCATTTTGCGCGAAAGAAGTTTGCGCAACAAAGCCTGCTTGAACGGCCAATGCAGACAGCACCGCCACTTTCATTTTGGTAAGTTTCATTTATTTCCCTCATGTTTTTTTATAAGTTTTTTATTTGACTGACGTAAATTAATAGGTCTCCCGCAAAAAATAACACGTGTAAAGTACATTGATTCCCTAAATAAATAAAGTCGCACAATGCAAAAAATATATTTTGCTTATTTTTCAATAGGTTATGAGTATAAAGTTGGCAGCTTTCCAGAGAAAAAAGGCAAGCCTTGCATTTTTTTTCACAGTCAGGCTCTTAAGCAAATAATACTCCTTTAATAGCTAATTAAATTAATAAGTTATAACTTATTATTAAAGTAAAAAAACGAATAATATTGGCGAACTTCAGTATGCCTTTGTTGACCCGGCGTAAATTGGTGGAAGCCTGCCCAATGGGGGAATTAAAATCAGGGGAAATTCACAGCAGGGTTTATTCAGAGGTGAAACGATTACCAGGCCCTGACCTTATAATCTGAGCCTGTAAAAGGATAACTGGAGCGTCTTATCCTCCCGCGCGAGAGCAGGAAATTTGAAAGTTGCCCTGGTGCGTTAAAGCACCATGGCTAACTTTTTAGCAAATACCTAAATAACAGTCAGAATGTCATAGCCGACGGCTAGACTAATCAAGGGGTTTCGCCCTTCGCTGGGGCGATACTCGTGTGAGACAAAATGCTCATAGCCTGAATCGGCAATTTGCTGTGCAATCCAGCGATAATCCAGCTCCTGGGTTCGGTCTATCTCGCGACGGGATGGGACACCTGCCACATGCATATGGGAAATCATGGCAAGATTGTCCTGCATGGTTCTTACCACATCGCCATTGGCAATCTGCACATGGTAGAAATCATAGACCAATGTGATATTGGGTGAACCGGTTCTGCGACAGACATCAAAGCCCCAGTAAATATCATCAAACACCTGATCAGTTCTATTATCCGCCGCTACCTTGGAATTAGTGATTTCCATACACACATAAACCCCCTTCTCCTCGGCATAGGTCGCCACGCGGGAGAGAATTTCCACTGCATTATCAGCGCCCTCTTCTCTTGACATGCCACGACGCTCACCGGGTAAGGCAATCAGATTCTTACAGCCAGCTTCCACACACATATCGATGCCGGCTATAGTGGCCTCCTCAATTTGATCATGGAGTTGTCGGCGAATAAGGCCATCCTGAAAAGTAGTGCCGGTGCCAGTCATCAATGTTGAGGTAAGGCCATAATCATGCAGCACAGGAACCTGGGAAGCCTGCGCCAGATCCATTCCGGAAAAACCAAGAGTAGATAAAATTTCACAGCGCTCTTCCAGCGTAAAATCTGTCCCGGTCCAAACCTGAGGCATGACGCTTTGCTTAAGCCTGCCCTGACGCGGACCAAGACCCTCACCCTGTGCCAAGGCAAAGCGGGAAGCCACTGCAGGCACTGCCGCCAAAGCCTTCAAAAGATTTCTGCGTTTGATGATAATTTCCATTGTCATTCCTCTTGATTCTTTAAAACCATGTGCCCAGTATAAGGGATTGTTCGCTGCTGTTCTTTACTATTTAAAGTTCAAGATGTCTTCAGTGCGGATGGGCCAGATAATGTTGTCTCAATAAATCCTTTCCGTAATCATTGCCATTAGGTGTACGTACAATGGCATGGATATGCTCTTTATACGGAACGCCTCTGGGATACATGTGGGTTAAGCCAACCGGTGTTTCATGATCAAATTCAATAAGGACAACGGGACTCTGAATTCTGTAATAGAAAGTTGAATCTTCGTCGCTTCCCCCAATCCAGGCGAACCAGGTCTCATCAAGATGTTTTTCTATTTCATCCATACGAACCCCCTGAAAAGACTCTCGCATATTGCCAATATAAATGCCTGCCAATCGCATCAATTGATGTTTCTGTGCTGAAGAAAACTCTGACACGCTGATGCCGGCATAATCCAGCACAACATTGTCACTAAATGCCTGGGTCATAATGTTGTTTCCGGTTTTGATTGTCTCCAAGACCGCCTTGTCTTTCTGGGCGTCAGTCAGGGTATTAATCATAGCCAGACCATAGCGCTGTTCATCTTCCATAATAGCCGTACCGGCATACTCACCAGTGGTTGCTACTGCCGGTTCTGAACCCCAGAAAGAGGGTGTCATTACAACCTGTTCCCCGAGGATAAAATAATTCAGATTCAAATGGTGACCATCCAACTGCCAACCCCAGGGTTCAGTAGCTGATGGCTCCCCCATGATTGTTAAAAAGTATTTGCCTTCTCCATACTCTAGAAATTATTGTTATTGAGCTCTGCCAAAGTGGTATTCAGGTGCATGATGTCCTGGGAAAGAGCCAGGCCTCTGGCGCTTAAAGACTGTCCCAGCATTGCCAGCGCCGTGGCACGCTGATCTGCCGTCATTTCTTCAAAGGAAATTCCCTGACGGTAATAAATGTGCTGGTTTGCCCACATACGCCACTCATTATCCTCCACGGAAAAACTGATACGTTCACGCTGCTCCGGGTTCAGAGTGCTCAAAAACTCGAGGGCTGCGGCAGCGATTGGCCTGGTAGTGATACCGGTTGAACGAATTTCAAACAAGCCCTGTTGCACCTGACCATCTGTGGTAATTCCTTTAAATGGCGTAGACAGCATTTCGCTATTCATACGATCGCTCCACTGCTGCGATATCTGTAGCCACTCTTCAGCTCCACGAGGCTGAGCCATAACATAGTTGTTTATGAGCAAACTCATCATAATGACTACACTGGTTAATCTGAATATTTTCACTCTGCTCTCCCTTCAGCAATCACTGAAACCGACCCTGCAACTTATTGATCCTGTCCGGTTTTTTTGCAGCTTTCCCAAGCTTTTAATAAGTCACGAATATACATTCGTCCTGTTCATAAATACTACTGTTTTATAAATCAGATATAAAACCATGCCTACCGAAATAGTGCCATAAACCCAGCTTACATTTGATATCTTTAGCCAATAAAATGGCCGAATTGATGACGCTTCTATGATTTGGATTGCAGAGCTGACAACAATCTTACCAGCCAATACTACGATTACCTTTAGGGCATAGCGCTTTATAACAGGGGATCAATAGACTGCGAAAGTGAGTTGTTTTTTCGAAACCAGCCAGTAAGAGAATAGCGCCTGGTTTTTGCCGGCAGTACTTCATGAGGAAATTCTTCACTCAGGAATATTACCATCTTGCCAAAATCAGGCGTTATGACTTCCAGAACTTCGTCGTTCACAGGGTGGTAAATCACCAGTTCCCCACCGTCGCCCGCAAGCCATCCAGGATTCAGGTATAACACCGTAGAGAGTATTCTGGAATTGGCTCCCTTGAAGGCATCAAGATGTTTTTTATAAAAAGCGCCGGGCGGATAAAAGGCGTAATGGCATTCATACTCAAACAAACCAAGAAACAATTGCCGGTTTAATGCATTTCTGAGTTTTTCTATCCATCGGAAATAGTCCCTGGTAACAGGATGAGAGCCTTCAAGCCAATGAATTTCATCGCGCCGAATAAAACGGTTTAAATGATAATCCTTTTCTCGCCCTACGCCGGCCCGGTTAAACTTTTCATCATCCAGTGACTGCAGATGCTGCAATAGATCATTAAGCAAGTTCTCAGGAAGAATATCCTGCAATATGACATAGCCCTGTTTTTCAAGTTGTTTGGTCGTTTTCTCGACCACTTGAGAAAACGCAGTTTCCCACAGAGCAGGAGCGGCCATGTTAATTATTCGCACCAATAGAAAAAACTATATAAAGACACAATAAAAAAGGGGACGCCAAAGCATCCCCTTTTCTCAACCATGGCTGGAGAATTCTCATTGAGGATAAGCTTCCATAAGTTGTTTTAATTGCATGGCCATCTGCGGAAGCTCTCCAATAACATCAAAAGCCCCCAGGGACTGAGTGTCTGCCTTTCCAGTGGCATAATCCAGCGG
>JAHEHN010000100.1 GCA_024644515.1 Gammaproteobacteria bacterium | reverse complement strand
TATTGCAGGAGGCACTGAACCTCTCTGATCCACATTGACATTGGTGTAATTCACCTGAGTGAAGGCAGAGATATTCTCTGTGATTTCGTAGTTACCACGAACAAACACGGAATGCCTTGTTAATGGCGTGGAGAGGTAGCTATCTACGACACGGCCACGCTGATCGAGGTTACCATTATCCAACAACTTCATCATGGAATAATCGCCGCAATCAAGACAGTTGAACGGGCCGTTATAGCCAAGACCACCCTGCACAACAAAAGGGCTGCCGTCTGCGTTGAAGTAGATATCCGAGGCTCTGCCGATAGTGCCAGGAGCAACCTGCGGGAATAAGGCATCAATCGCTGCCTGGGAGGCTGGGTTTGGATTGGCGTTCCCAGCAAAAGCGGCAGGCATCATAAAGTCACCGCCCGGGTTACCGGGATCATTCCAGCCATTGATATAGAAATCACGATCGCGCTGCAGTACTTCGCCACGCTTGGTCCAGTCGATACCAACCATGAGGTTGCCACGACCGTCCGCTGAGTTCATCCCCATCAGCATACTGAAGCGTTCTTCCTGGCCATCACCTTCGGCGGTTTCACCACGCTGAAAATCGAACTCAACGCCTTCGAAATCATCTTTCAGGATGAAGTTAACAACACCGGCCATGGCATCAGGACCGTATACGGCCGAGGCACCACCGGTAATTACTTCAACATTGGCAATGGCTGCCGCTGGAATGGTGTTGATATCAACAACCATGGTCGCGTTAACCGGCTGAGCACGTTTGCCGTCAATCAATACCAGGTTACGGTTGGCACCCATGCCTCTGAGGTTCAGAGTAGCGGCACCCGGTGTGCTGGTGGCACTGTTCTGAACACTGGAGTTAAATTGTGTACCACCGGGAACGAACTGTGGCAACTGGTTAAGAACAGACTCTACTGAAGTAGTAGCAGAGTTATCAAATGTCTCACTGCCGATGGTAACGATAGGACTTGCTGCATCCAGGTCACGTCTAACAATACGTGAACCGGTAACAGTAATCTCTTCCAACTCTTGTGCATTGACATTAACACTTGCGCCACCGGCCAGCATGGTTGATACCGCTGAAACAATGAGTGCAAGGTTTTTCTTACGCAGATTTTGTTTGCGCATTATGGGAAACCCCCTTTGATTTTTTATATATGAAAGAAAATATTCCGAATCATAAAGATACGGAAATGCGAAGGTAACAAGGAATAAATGTGAATGGAAGTATTTTTAATGCAGCTAAAAACAGGAGTATTTAGATCATTGAGCCAACCGGGACCTTTCACTCAACAAGACAGATTTATATTTATTTTTTTCCTATATAAATCAATAGGTAAGAAGAGCACTGTCGAAAATAAGCATAGTTAATATAGGGCTTTTGATAGGCCGATCAAAAAATATTGAACAAAAAAAAAGGAACATGCCTGCGTACATCCTTTTTTTCAGAAATTGATGACAATTTTTACCAGAAATTCATCCCTGCTGATCCTTCAGTCTATCGCTGTTCCCGTTATTGAAGCAAAAAAACTCCCAAACGCACGGAAGTGGGGCGATCCAATAAGGGGCAGATTTGCAAGTCCATGAATTTTAATAATTTTTTATTAAGTATTTGGCAAACATGGCTGGCATGGTTTCTGCACTTAAAAAATTATGAAAATAATCATGGGAGTTGAGCTGGTGAATCTTTCAATGCTTGGCTGTCAACCGAAATCACGGAAAACCTGAAATGACAACTGCACAAAAATCCTGCAATGTATTTATCGCAATGGTATTAATCACCACCTTCCAGACCAGTAAGGCTGACAATGTGGAACATATAATCAGCGATGAAAGCGCCAAACTGAACCTGCCCTTTTCGGATGCAGTGGTGTTTGGCGATACCCTGGTTATGTCAGGCCAGCTAGGTGTAAACCCTGCCACATTCGCTCTGGTCGACGGCGGCATTGAAAGCGAAACCCACCAGATCTTCAGCAACATGACATCAATACTGGCGCTCAAGGATGCCACTCTTGCAGAGATTGTTAAATGCACCGTGATGATCGCAGATATTGCTGAATGACCCGCCTTTAGCGTGATTTATTCAAGCTATTTTCCTGGCCCAAAACCGGCACGATCGGCTCTGGGTGCTAACGGCCTTGCTCTGGGAGCACGCGTCGAACTGGAGTGCTGGGCCTCACTGAGTGAATAAAACGACTTTATGCCAGCAGCTAATTAATAGCCCAGGGTAAAACGTGCTTTGATATTGTTGCCCTGCTCCAGTTCATCCACCATGGCAATGGCATAGTCATCATAGGAAATTTTACTATCGCCATTTTCATCAGCTACTACATTTTCTTTCCCAAGTCGAAACTTACCGGTGCGTTCTCCAGGTCCAATTACCACTGCTGGAGATAAAAAGGTCCAGTCGAAGTCATCTGCTTCCTTGAGCAGATCCAAAGCCCGCATACCCTCCTGGATATAATTCATTACCCCATCCGGCAATCCTTCAAGTGTATCCCAGACTATTACTCCATCCTCATTAAGTAAGGACGCAGCACCGCCAACCATCAGATAACGATTAACCCCTGAGAGACGAATCGCTTCCAGTAATTTTTCAGACTCATTGGGAATGAAGCTGGCGGCACAAATTACGGCATCATGTCCTTTCAGGGTTTCAGCAAGCTGCTGAGGCTGCAAAATATCGCCTGCGACCGGAGTTACCCCTTCGTTGGCATCTACCTTTTCGGGATTACGCGCAATAGCCGTTACGTTGTAGCCCCTGCTTAATAATTCCTGGGTTATCTTTGACCCTATGTTACCACTGGCCCCGATAAGGGCAATATTTTTACTCATAATTCAAACTCCATCTATTTTTCAAAGCCGCCATTATCAGGACAAAATATCCAGATGGCGGTGAACACTTAAAAAAATATATACCATTGGAATAAATACTCCCTGACGTGGGTCAGGATACTAGTATTGATAGCAACAGGATATGGCTTTTCGCGATATGACTATATGCTATATTATTCTGCATAGAGAAAATATTTTATAGCTCTCGGCCAGTAAAGCTTCATACGAATGGTCATGGTGAACACTACTGTCATGAAAATCAGTTCAGGCGTTCAAAAAAAATATGCGGTATCTTTGAATACAGTGATTGCTGGTCTGTGCCTGCCCACGCTGATCAGCCTTCCTTTTGCTCTTAACGCCGCTGAAAATATTGATGAAAACGACAGTAGCAAAACTGTTCAAGAGACGGCAGAACAATCTGAAGATGCCACCATGCCCGCTGAATCAGAGGCTGTTATACCTCTGTCTCCAGAGCAGCAAGAAAAAATTCAACAAGCCCTGTCAAATCGTGAACAATATACTCAGCTTATAAACCAACTTGAACTGGAAGCTGGTGCAGATGCCTACCGGCCAGCGTTAAGCCAGGCCTACATGGATCTGGGATTAACTCTGCAGACCCTTGAACAGCATGATGAGGCGGAAGAAGCTTTTGATAAAGCGCTTCAATCCGTAAGGATAAGTGATGGGCTTAACAGCCCGCTCCAATTACCTATGCTGCAGGAACTCTATAACAGCAATCTCGCCAACGCAGATTGGGAAGGTGCAGACGTATACGCACATCTGATGTATTACGTGGCACGCAAAAGTTTTGCTGCTGGCGATGAAAGGCGGCTCGCGGCTTTGCAACAAATGGGCAACTGGAAATTAAAGGCCGAAAGTGAAAACTTGCTGAGTGAATACTCCAATGCCCTGGGCAGTGCTATCGAAACCTATGAACAGGAAATTGAACTGCTGCAAAGCATGCCCCTTGAAGGAAACAATCTCACTCTGGCCACTTTATATTTGGGCGAAGCACGATTGAAAATGATACTGGCACAGCAGATTTATGATCGCCCTCTCACCGAATACCAGACTCCCGGTCGGGAACGTTCCACCACCACTACCCGCTGTTTTTTTGTGCGCCTGGCAAACGGATCAGTGACCCAGATGTGCGAAACAATAGAGGTGCCGCAACTGGACTTCTATACTGTGCCAAACGACATGAAACTAAGAGAAATCAGCGGCAATCTGAAAGATATTCGCGAGGCACTTGTAAAAGCATTCACCCTGCTTCAAATCGAGATGGAGCAAGTTGAAAAAAGAGATGAACTACTGGCAGAAATGAATCAGATTACGGAATCCTACAACACCTTTGTAACCGAACATTCCATGTAGCCAAAAATGGCAGAATCCGGTTAGTTTTCTGCTTGCTGCCTTTCAAAACGTGACGTCTCTATATAATAACGTACCGTTGTATTGCCTTCATGGCAGGCATACTCATAAATATCATAATCATTATCAAGATAGGTAGGATAGGCGACCGTATAGGAACCTGTGGCCAGAACCTCCGGGTCCTCGATTATCATTTCAAATTCAATAGTGTCATCTGCAACGCGGGTAAAACGTTCAGTAATACGTTGATTGGTAGTAGTTGGTTGCAGAGGCCTGGGAGAACCCGGGTTTCCAGCACTGGTTTTACCGGTCTTGCCATTAAAGTTAGTCGTTTCTACAACCAGTGTATTGCCTTCCCAATGGCCACGTGATTCACCCAGCCACTGCTTGATATTTGAGTCAAGCGGCGGCATATCTGAAGTAGGAATGATGCGCGCCTCATGGGCCATCTCCAGCTGTATTACGACATAACCGGGTGATTGAAAAATGCGTATGCCATTGTTGTAGTTACGCGCCTGCATGGATACCGGCATACCACGAGTAATGCAGCGATCCCAGGCACTGAAATCTTCAATGGTATCGAAAACAGTTTGCGTCGGATGATAGGAACCGCGCATATTGGCTTGCAATTGCTTTCCGTATTCGGTGAGCTCGGGATATTGACCATCAGGTGGATCAATAATTAATGATGTTTGCCGCATGGCTCTGCCGGCAGCATCTGCAAGTGGTATGGCACCAGACTGAAAACGATCATCACGGGCCGCAACACTGGCCTGCTTTTCAGCAAACTCCTCATCAGTCAAAAATGCCTGTTCACCAAATTCGGGGGGGCGCACCAGTGGAACACCTATAAGATGATTAATTGGCCAGGTGCCACGCAAATCCGGCTCACCCCATGGCGTCATCGGCTGGACATAATCCGAAGCAGCCTGAGTAGTAGCATCATCTGCACCAAGCGCCGCTGTATTTACCATTATCATAGACAGACTGACGGCAAGACTGATGTTTCGTAGTGGCAGAATCGGGCTTTTCATTTTGGCTCCCCAAACAAAATTTTCTGATTATTTTTTGAATCAACAGTATCGTACAACATTTTCCTGACTAATTGCATGACCTCGTCATTACAATAATACACAACAGGCAACAGGTTAATTTTGAAAGTTACTCTGTTCCCACATTCCAGACGAGTGTGCTACTCTCAGGAAGTCCATTCAAGATCTAATAATTTTAAAAGGAGTGGATTGATGCAAAATCGATTCATCGCATTATCTTTTTACGGAGCTCTTCTGGGGGCAGTACTGGCCACGGG
>JAHEHN010000012.1 GCA_024644515.1 Gammaproteobacteria bacterium | reverse complement strand
GCAAGTCCCTGCTGTTGCTGACGATAATGCCTCATTGATTCCTTCAGACGGTCAGGAAACTGTCGCACAGGAAATGCAGGATAGTGAGCCAGTTGCAGAAAACGAATTAGTAACGACAGCTGGTTAAAGGCTCATATTTTACATTACAGGGTAAAACTCCCTTCCAGCATCTTATCTATCCCCTCCCCGAGAAAAACCTTCGCGGACTTGGAGTTCATGTCACTCTGGACATGTCCGGGCAAGCTAAATTTGGCCCTGATACAGAACCGGTTTCCAGACTGGACTATGCTGTTGATAACGAAAAACAACAGCACTTCAAAGACGCGATTGCAAATTATTCCCCGGGCATTCATAACAGAATATTGCAACCGGCATACAGTGGCATCAGGCCTAAGTTGAAAACTGAAAACGCTGCTGCTGATTTTGTGATTCAGGATGGAACGGATTTCGACTACAAAGGGCTTGTACAATTATTTGGCATTGAGTCACCAGGATTGACAGCGAGCCTGGCGATTGGTGATGCAGTCACTAATCTATTATCTGCTTGATACTGTCTTATTTTGCTTAAGACATGCTGGGGAAAATTATTTAGCCCTATTTTCCCTGATGATCTTCCACACCGGTACAGTATTTTTTATCTTTTACATCATAAAATGGTAGCTGTTTTCAGATAATTTTTCTGATGCACTCTTTTTTTTACCGGTAGACAGCGCTCGACCATTCCTCGCACCTTGCTATCCGAATCCACGAAACGCACGCCAATGGCCGGGCATTTATTTTCCTGGGATTGAATTGGCGTAATCCATATCACCGTTGCACACATGGGAATCTTTCTTTTCTCCGCTTCCAGCGACAGCAATACAAAAACCGGATCACCGAGCATATAGCTGCCTGTGGCAGGAATAAAAACCCCGCCATTTCTGATATAACCCAGGTAAATTGATTGTAAAATTTCAGCGCTGGCGATAGAGAGAAAAAAAAGATTGGACTGTGAGCTGGCAGGTCGTAATGCTTCCTGCCGACCTTGTTGCTTTATTTTTTGATTTTCTTTTCGATTTTCTTTTTGCTTTTCTTTTTGCGTCTCTTTTTGCGTCTCTTGCTGCTGGTCTTTGTGCTGCTCTTTTTGCTCTACCGGACAAGCTGTAGTCATCGTAAACACACTCCCTGTGTTTATTCAGTGTTTATTCAGTGTTTATTCAGTGTTTATTCAGTGTTTATTCAGTGTTTATTCTGTGTTTATTCTGTGTTTATTCTGTGTTTATTCTGTGTTTATTCTGTGTTTATTCTGTGTTCATTCTGTGTTTATTCGTTGGTTATTCTGTGTTCAGTATTTGTATCGAACCTCGGCTACTGCTGGTCTGAAAATATATTATCTGATCGTAGCAGACCAGCAAAAAAACAAACCTTCCAGTACCAGCAATCTATTAGGGTTTGAGGTACTACTTATTGCACGACGTGCTTTTAATAACTCCTGGTAAAATCCATGAAGTGCTTTCAGTCTAGCAGCATCCTGAAAAAATTCTGCAAGATTTTTCAGGTCATGATCATGCAAGGTTTGTGTGGCAGAGCTATCGGATATCTGGTTTCTTGCCAGAATATCTGAAGCACAGAGCATCATCGCTTCAATATTCTCTTTCAGAGTGAATTGTTCGCACTGCCCTGCCGCCTCAGCAATATCCATCTGCCCATGTAACAGTTTTTCCAGAACCGCATGCAAAACTGCCCTGTCATGAAGCGCATCTTCATCTGCATAATGAAGCGCCCGCAAAGGGACGTTGTTGGCCATCCGCAAAAGTTCCGCTGCCGACGCACGAATGTTTTTGGATTCCAGCCAGGGAATCACCAGTTCAGCAGCCGGACGATAAAACGTCATCAAGTGGCAACGACTGCGAATCGTGGCCATTAACAAAGGCGGTTGATTAGAAACCAGTATTAACAAGGTACTGTTTGACGGTTCTTCAAGTACTTTTAGCAAGGCATTGGCACTATTGATATTAAGCGCTTCTGCCGGAGCAATAAGAATAATTTTATAGCCACCGCGCTGGGAAGTCTGTGAAACAAAATGAATACAATCGCGTACCTGTTGTATTTTTATCTCACTGGAATCTTCCGGTTGAATCATTTTCAGATCAGGGTGCGTTCCTGAGGCCAGCAACTGGCATTCACGACATTCTCCGCAGGGCTGATTGTTTACCGGGTTTGTACACAGTAAATAATGGGCGAAATGTTTTGCCAGAACAAGTTTGCCCAATCCCTGCTGACCACCGAACAGGTAGGCATGGGCGAGCTTGTGATTGTTTTTCAGTTCAACCAGACGCTCGTAGTCCTGACGCAACCACGGAAATAATTCTGCTGCATGTTCAGCATGGCTCATGCGGGTAGTCTCAGGGTTAAATTGAAATGGGTGTTTATACAATCGAGAACCTTTTGACTTACTTCATCCATAGTCCCGGAGGCATCAATCAACTTTCTCGACTGCGGCGTCATTTCGGCAAGCTGCCTGAAGCCCTCTCTTACCCTGGCCTGATACTCAATGCCTTTTTGCTCGAAGCGATCTTCGGCACCGCCGCGGGCATCAGCTCGGAAAAGTGAAATCTCAGGATCCAGATCCAGTATAAGGGTCAGTTCCGGATTAAAATCTCCCATCGTTTCCTTATGAATTCTATCGACAACATCGATACCCAGATTTCCGGCAACGCCCTGAAAGGCTCTTGAAGAATCGGCGAAACGATCCGAGATTACCCAGGTACCCTGTTTCAGGGCAGGCTTGATGGTATCAATGACATGAGAGCGACGCGCTGCATATATCAGTAATAACTCCGTCATGTCATCCCAGCGATTGGGCTCGCCTTCTACAATCAGTCGTCTTATTTCTTCAGCTCCGGGAGACCCGCCAGGTTCACGCGTAAGAATGACATCCAGACCCGCGGCTTTCATGGCAGACAGCAGCATGCGGCTTTGTACACCTTTACCTGCACCATCGACACCTTCAAGGACAATTAATTCAGCACTGTTGGGTTGGGATTTCATACACTTGTCCAGGATGGGATATTTTGTTGAGAGCTATTTAAAACTTTATTTTTATTCAATTCAGGTTGTACTGCGCGATCAGGCTTATTCCGAAATTCCGAGCTGATACTGACGCACCGCCTGTTGGTGTTCCTCAAGAGTGCTGGAGAAATAATGACTGCCATCCCCCCTGGCAACAAAATAGAGTGTATCACTCTGGTCAGGATGCAGACTGGCTGAAATCGCTTCCCGACCTGGCAAGGCAATCGGTGTTGGCGTCAATCCATTATTCATATAAGTATTGTAAGGGGTAGCGGTACGCAAGTCAGTCCTGGTAAGGTCACCGTCATAGCTTTCCCCCAATCCATAGATGACAGTGGGATCTGTCTGTAGCCGAATTCTTTGCTGCAAGCGGCGAACAAAAACACCGGCAATCTGCTCTCTTTCCGAGGCCAGGCCGGTTTCCTTCTCTATGATGGATGCCATAATCAGCGCTTCGTAGGGCCCGGAATACGGCAGTCCGACATCTCTGCCTTGCCACTCTTCAGCCAATACCTTCTGCATGGTGTTTGCGGCACGCAATAATAAATCACGGTCAGTAGTTCCCCGGCTAAAATTGTAGGTATCGGGAAAGATAAACCCTTCCGGGTATTTATCAGTTTGCAGCAGTTCCTGTAATTGCTGACGAAGTTGTTCCGGGCTGCCAGCCTCCAGGGTACTGGTGATCATGGGATGACTCTGAATAGCCGCCAATGCCTGCGCCAGCGTCCAACCTTCCAGCAAAACTACCTGGTAAATAATGACATCCCCCTTTACCAGCTTTTCCAGCAGCATGCGTGGAGTCATTCCGGCGGTCAGCAGGTAGTCGCCGGCCTTTATACTGCTTGCCAGCCCGGAAAAACGTCCATAGAGTCTGACATCAAAAGGATGCTCGAGAATGCCTTCAGCAGCCAATCTGTTGATTAGTCCCGTGAAGGTAGTACCTGGTTCAATAACGATACTGTATCCGTCAAGGCCAGTATTGACAGCAATATTCCCGGCACCTTGCTGGCTCTGGAAAGCATCGAGTTGCAGAGGGGCATTGATGTGTTGAATAAAAAAGATTCCTCGCAGGAGCGAGCACGCAAGTACAATATAAACCCAGAGCAAAACTCGTTTTTTATCAGGCAGCATCGGCTTTCAGTAATTCCTGGAACACACTTTGAGCCTGCCGGGTAAATTTGGCCTCTGAGCCATCAACATCCAGAGCCACGGTCTTACTCCCGGCTTGAATACTGCGAACTGGCCAGATGCCGAAGACGCTGTTACAAATAAATATTTCATCAGCCCCCACCAACCTGTCGAGAGAACATCCATTGATTTCCGCTGCCCCGGCAATACTGTTTAACAGATAATTGCGCATGATGCCTGCCACACCACAGTTGGAAAGTGTGGGGGTAAATAGCCTGCAGGACTCACTCCAGAAAATATTACTGCGGGTACCCTCAATAACATTGTCATTGCTATCCAGCATAATGCCTTCCATAAAACTTTCATCCGGCCATTCCTGTGAAGCCAGCACCTGTTCAAGGCGATTCAGATGCTTGATCCCCGACAGAGTCGGTTGAATGGCAAGGCGCTGATTACAGATAAAAGTGGCGATACCCGAGTTACCAGGGTCCCCTTCATAAACAGGCAAGGAATGAAGACTAAGAATACGCGTGGTATCTGAAGAGTGTAGCGGACGATAACCCCTACCCCCTGCGCCGCGGGTGACAATAATTTTAAGCACCCCCTGTTCCGGAAAGTGTGGCGAATAATCAGCTATTTCCTGTTCAAGCTGCGTTCGGTCCAGGGAGATTTTTAA
Organism: Gammaproteobacteria bacterium; assembly: GCA_024644515.1. Taxonomy (GTDB): domain Bacteria; phylum Pseudomonadota; class Gammaproteobacteria; order Pseudomonadales; family Pseudohongiellaceae; genus Eutrophocola. Next base: position 23,527 of record JAHEHN010000012.1, on the reverse strand, counting down.
ACGCGAGCTACCTGACTCGAGTCGATCCAGATGTGCTTGTAAAAGAATGGGGTGATGCCGGTGAATCAGGATGGTTTCAAAGACGCCATCACCATAAGCCAGCCCTCTGTCATTGATGGCAATGGTATCCTGACTTGATCCATTGACGATCATTACCTGTCCTCAGACTCTGGTAAAAATAAGACTGCCATTGGTACCGCCAAAGCCGAATGAATTACTCATAACGGCATCTATTTTGACGTCCCGTGCACTATTGGGTACATAGTCCAGATCACAGCCTTCACCCGCCTGATCAAGATTGATGGTGGGCGGCGCAATGTTGTCCAGCAGACTCTTGATGGAAAATATGGCTTCTACCGCGCCGGTGGCACCCAGAGAATGACCCATCATCGACTTGGTGGAGCTGATTGGCAGATTTTTGCTGTGCTCTTTAAATACAGACTTGATCGCCATCGTTTCAGCCTGGTCACCTGCAAGCGTGGAGGTGCCATGAGCATTAATGTAGTGGAGCTGATCATTATTCAGGCCAGCATCACTGAGGGCATTAACCATGCACCGGGCAGCCCCTTCACCATTCTCCGAGGGAGAGGTAATGTGATAGGCGTCACCACTCATGCCAAAGCCTGCGACTTCCGCAAGAATGTTCGCTCCCCGTTTTTTTGCTGCTTCATATTCTTCCAGTACCAGTACTCCGGCACCGTCACTCAGAACAAAGCCGTCGCGATCTGCATCCCAGGGTCGACTGGCTTTGGTTGGATCGTCGTTGCGTGTTGATAAAGCCCGTGCAGCGCAAAAACCGGCGAGACCAGCTTTTGAAATTGATTTCTCGCCTCCACCGGCAACCATCGCATCCGCATCGCCATAGGCGATCATACGTGCTGCCAGTCCAATACAGTGAGTACCGGTGGTGCAGGCTGTGGCAACCGCGAGATTAGGCCCCTGAAGACCAAATTCAATGGAGAGTGAACCGGAAATCATATTGATAATGGAACCCGGCACAAAAAACGGGGATACCTTGCGTGGGCCACTGCCACTAATCAGCTCAACAGTATTCTCGATATTGGTAATACCGCCAATACCCGAACCAATAGCCACGCCGATACGAAGTGGTGTATAGCCGGCGTCCTGTATGCCAGCATCAATGATGGCCTGTTTTCCCGCTGCCAATCCATAATGCAGAAACTCATCCATACGACGAGCTTCCTTAAGAGGCATGTAGTCTTCAACATTGAAGTTTTTGATCAGGCCACCAAAGCGAGTGCTATAGGCGGAGACGTCAAACTCATCGATAGCAGAAATACCGCTCTTGCCTTCTTTCAGGGCTGACCAGGTTTCTTCTACACTGTTACCCAGCGGGGTGATGGCCCCCATACCAGTTATTACTACTCTTCTTTTGGACAATTGTGAATCCTCTGGAACTCAATGCCTGGTGGCTAGCTGCTAACTATACTGAATTATCTTGCGATTAAACAACGTGGCAAGCCCGTTAACCTGCTTACTTGCCTGAATGTTTTTTCTTCATTGGCGTCAGTAGAGTTAATCAACCCTTTTTTATTTGGCGTCTGAAATCCAGAGCGACTCCCCGGAAACAAAAGCGCCAATAAAAAAGCTACTTCCGGTTATCCCGGAAGTAGCTTTTATTGTTCACTAACGCTGAACAGTCCCTGAAACAAAAAGTGTTACAGGTGTTCGTTAACGTAATTGATTGCCAGCTGAACAGTGGTGATCTTCTCGGCTTCCTCGTCAGGAATTTCGGTTTCGAATTCTTCTTCCAGAGCCATAACCAGTTCCACTGTATCGAGAGAGTCTGCACCCAGGTCTTCAACGAATGATGACCCTGTGTTCACCTCTTCCTCTTTAACTCCGAGTTGCTCAGCGACAATCTTTTTTACTCGTTCTTCAACGCTACTCATATTTTTTCTAGCTCCTGGATTACAAAGTTTCTTCTTATAAGTATAAAAATAAATAATTCAGACTACAGTTTAGCCTGACATCTAGACTAATATTTACATCAATAACAGTGTTAATTGGCAACGGGGACTGATCCGACATTGAGCGCAGTTTACCGTAACTTAATTAATTATGTAATGTTAAAAAACCTTTAATTTTATCTTTGAAAAAACCCTTGTTTTTCGGGTTTTGCTTTGCTAACAAGACTAATGCCAAAGGTAAAATCGATGGCAATTATGCCATGTACATTCCACCATTTACATGGACTGTTTCGCCACTTATGTATCCGGCCTGATCTGACGCAAGAAAAGCCACAACGGCGGCTATTTCTTCAGGCATTCCGTAACGTCCCAGCGGGATTTTGCCCAATAAGGCCTGCGTCTGCTCTTCAGACAGCTCACGGGTCATATCTGTATCTATAAACCCCGGCGCCACTGTATTTACAGTTATTCCACGAGAACCAATTTCCATTGCCAGGGCCCTGGAAAATCCTTCCAGACCGGCTTTTGCTGCAGCATAGTTTGATTGTCCAATATTGCCACTGGAACCTACCACTGAACTAATACTGATAATGCGCCCCCAACGAGCCTTGGTCATACCACGCACCATGGCCTTGGTCATACGGAATATTGAGCTGAGGTTGGTATTAATTACCTGATCCCATTCCTCTGCCTTCATGCGCATCAGAATATTATCCCGAGTGATGCCGGCATTATTGACAAGAATTGCCACTGCTCCAAACTCTTCCTGAATCTGTTTAGACATGGCATCAATGGACTCTTCAGAAGAAACATCCAGACAATAACCCTTGCCACTAATACCTGCTTCAGCAAGATAGGCCGAAATTTTTTCCGCACCGGCTTCACTGGTTGCGGTACCCAGCACAATATTATGTTGTCCCAGATCCAGCGCGATGGCCTTGCCTATGCCTCGACTGGCCCCGGTGACCAGAGCTACTTTCCTGTTTTCATCACTCATAGTTAGTTTTCCGATTTATGCGACAGACTCGCCTAAAGACTTCGCCTTTTCGAGGCTGGCAAGATCATTTACTGATAATGCATCCATTTCAGGCTGGATTCGCTTGTTAAAGCCGGCAAGTACATTTCCAGGCCCTATTTCCAGCACCTGTTTTATCCCCGAACTGTCGAATTTATTGATCGTGTCTATCCAGGGAACCGGGCTGAATATCTGGTTTACCAGGTTGTTACGGATGACATCAGGATCAGTAGCGCAGTCCAGGCCAAAGTTCTGGAGTACAGGGATGTCAGGAGAATTGAAGCTAGCGCCATCAAGTACAGCGGCAAACTTGTCGGCAGCGGGCTTCATCAGCACGGAATGAAAGGGAGCACTAACAGGCAACGGTAGCGCTCGCTTGGCGCCCGCCTCCTTGCATAACTCCCCTGCCCGCGTGACGGCATCACTATGGCCGGCAATGACAATCTGTCCGGGACAGTTGAAATTAACTGCCGCAACTTCCTCACCCTGTTTTGCCTGTTCGCAGGCGGCTATCACCTTAGCGTCTTCCAGACCAATAATGGCAGCCATACCTCCAACTCCGAGCGGAACGGCGCTCTGCATAAACTGCCCACGCTGTTGCACCAGACTAACGGCATCCGCAAAATCGATGACACCGGCGCAGGTGAGTGCGGAATATTCGCCAAGGCTATGGCCTGCCATAAGCCCGGGTTTTATCCCGCCCTGCTCTTGCCAGAGTCGCCAGATGGCGACAGAGGCGGTCAGTATTGTGGGTTGAGTGATATGGGTCTTGGCGAGTTCTTCAGCGGGGCCGCTCTGGGTCAATGCCCAAAGATCATAGCCCAGGACATCACTTGCTTGCGCAAAGGTTTCTTTCACCAGAGCGTAAGAATCAGCCAGTTCCGCGAGCATGCCTGGTTTCTGGGAGCCCTGCCCTGGAAAAATAAAGCCTGTATGACTGGAATTCATCAGTTAGAGTCCTTTTCCCGGTTCCCAACCAGCTACCTTGAGCCGCTGACTGAATGCGCTAACTTCATAAAACACAAAAGCAGCCTTTGCGAGGCTGCTTTCTGGAGTCACTATCCTGATTGATGTTCCCGATTTGAATGTCTTGATTCGCTGTTTAAGCATCTGAATCAAGAGCCTCGGGGGTCTTGCAACAGGATTAGTCTTCGTTATTTCTGACTATCTGTCTGCCTTTGTAAAAGCCATCGGGAGTCATATGATGACGACGATGTCTTTCACCGGTTTCAGCATCAGTTGTAATCGTAACGGCACCAAGTGAATCGTGGCTACGACGCATGTTACGTCTGGATCGTGAAACCTTACTTTTTTGTACGGCCATGGTTAACTACCTCTGTTGTATCCTGTTTATATTCTGATTCTAGTCTTTCTAGCCAACTTTTGTATGCATTATATAGCCTGGGAGCTAAATATAAGGTCTACCTAAGTTTTAAAGTGTCTTGGAGACACTGCTAATACGTCTAAAACTGCTATTTCTTGTCGTTTTCTTCTTTCAGCGCCTGTTTCAGTTCTGCCAGAGCTTCGAGCCCCTGGATTGAGCCCGATGCCAGGTTTTCTCCGGCCTGCCTTGCCTTTTGCTGCAGTGACTGCAGAGTCTTGCTGCAGTCTTTATCAGCGTGGCTGGCGACGATGGGCAAGCTCATGATCAGCTCGTCCTCTACCAGGGATAACAGGTCAAACTCACCTTCTTCACTGCGAACAACTTCGAGCTGTTCCAGGTTATTGGCACTTGATTGCGCTATGTCCTGAGCTTCCTTGTCAGTTTCAGCCACTTTAATGGCAAAATCTGACGCAAGTTTTACCTCGGTTGCTTCAAGACAACGCTGGCAAAGCATTCTGACGTCAGCCGTCAGATTCCCTGAAATCAGACAATGCCCTGCATCATCCTTTTCAAAACTTAAACTCACCTGTGCCTGCCCATGATTATCATGCAGGAACTCACTTAATCGCAGGAGTTTTTCTACAGGTAAAATGCTGTTAATTGAGTCATTCCTGTTACACAATTTGCGCGGCGACACGCGCTCTGGAAATGGGTCAATCGACATAGGCGCGCATAATATGCATGAAGGGGCTTCCTGTCAAAGAAATTTGCCTGATTTTAGCCTGAAACCTATTGATTATACTTGGATTGTTATGAATCTAGTGCTGGCATCTTCCTCACCCACCCGCAGTAAAATCCTGCAACAACTGCAACTTTCCTTTATTACCTGCTCTCCAGACATCAATGAAAGTCCGCTCAACGGCGAGACAACGCTGGATTACGTGAAGCGATTATCCCTCGAAAAAGCCCGGGCAGTCAGTAATCAATACCCCGATAGCCTGATAATTGGCTCTGATCAGGCCTGTTCAATCAATGGCCTGATACTGGGCAAACCAGGATCCGAGGAGGCGGGAATCAAGCATTTGAAGATGTGTTCGGGAAACTGGGTACAATTCCAGACCGGTCTTGCCTTGATTAACACGCGTACCGGGAAGGAGCATGTTACTTATGACTCGTTCCGGGTCAAATTTCGCCGCTTAAGCGACGAAGAAATACGTGCCTATATCAAGCTCGACAAGCCCCTGGACTGCGCTGGCTGTTTCAAGGTGGAAGCGGCCGGAATTGCCTTGTTCGAGGCACTTGAAGGCAAGGATTACAACACCTTGCTCGGTCTACCCATCATCACCCTGGTAAGCCTGCTGAAAGAAGAAGGCCTTAATCCCCTGCTTGCCGCAGTACCTTGAGAGCTGCATCAAACTGTCTCTCCGGGGGTGCTGTCAGCGTCATGCTTTGGCCCGTCTCGGGATGTACAAAAGTCAGTGACGCCGCGTGCAAACAGAGCCGTTTGATGCCCTGACGGGCAAAAGCCTGCCTTGCTGCATCCTCTGAGTACTTCTCGTCACCAATTATCGGGCAATTGGCGAAACTGGCATGAACACGAATCTGATGGGTTCTTCCGGTCAAAGGACTGGCTTCAACCAGGGTGGCGTGGTGAAACTCCTCTAGCGCAGAAAACAGCGTGCGGGCTGATTTGCCCTCAGGTGAAACCACTACAAAGCGCTCACTGTTTTTTTCCTGCTGACGTAACAAGGGCGCATCAATCTCTGTTTGCTGTGGCGACCATTTCCCCTGCACCAGGGCGTGGTATATCTTTTTCGTCTCACCAGCCTTGAATTGTGCTGACAGCAGTTTCAGGCTTTTGCTGTTTTTTGCCAGCAGCAGACAGCCGGAGGTCCCCTTATCAAGTCTGTGCACCAGTTCCAGACTAGCCAACTCCGGGTACATATGGCGCAAAGCCTCGATCAAGCCGGTTTTAACACCGGTACCGGCGTGAACTGCCAGGCCCGCCGGCTTGTTCAGGACCAGAATGTGCTCATCCTGATAAAGCACGGATTCACTCAATAGTTCCTGCAAGGCTGCCGAAGGCGGAATTTGCTCTTTTGGCGCAGCCACCCGTACCGGCGGAATGCGGACAATATCCCCGGTTTTCAGCTTATATTCGGGTTTTTCCCGCTTTTTATTGACCCTCACCTCACCCTTACGGATTATGCGATAGATTCTGGATTTCGGAACGCCTTTGAGTCTGGAGAGGAGAAAATTATCCAGACGCTGACCTTCCTGCTCCTGGCTAACCTCCTGAAAGGACACTGCCGGCTTTACCTCATCAGGGGACGAAGTACTGGAATTGTTAGTGCTCAAAATCTGCTACTCGGGGAAACATGAACCATAAAAACCATGAGTATACCTCGCGGCTTGGTCTGAAAGCTTGTATTGCCTTGTTAATTGTTGCTGTGACACTGGAGTAAAGTACTGTAAATCATTGAAGGGACTATAATTTAATGCTATATTGCTGGCGTGCTCCGGTTTACAGATGGCCTTGAAGCTCAAAAGCGCTGAGGCAAAACAGGAGCAAGCGTTTCTAATTGAGAAACAAGTCAGTAGTAATACAGCAGGCAGATAACAGATTAACGAAGAATAAAGTCCCTTCTGGCGGGATCAGGTTAACCCGAAGCTGTCTTTATTATTAATATTAAGCCGCTAAACACACGGTTGCAAAGTGGCAAGCTACAAGGAATTATTACAGGACGAAACAGTAAAAACGAATTTCATCAGAGCCTGATGGCTGCGGCTTTAAAAATAAGCAGCTGAATCAGGCCCTGAGCCAAGTCGCTGATTGTTACGCTGATGGCTTAACAAGAAAGCGCAAAAATACAGTATTTATGCCTTGCCTTAAAACAGGGCCAGTTAAATCCCGAAAAGCTCGGGTAAAAGATATAAAACACTAGTTTTGAACAGGATTAACACCGCACTGAAGCGGACAGGAGTTTAAGAGCAATTTCTTGCGGTGACATTTTCCCGGCAAGAATTGGTAAAGGAAAAACAGAATTAACAGCGCCAGGTAATTGGCAGCTATTGGCTAAGACAGACAACCAGGATCAATCAGATAATTCAGATTGATAGATCTAACAGAATGATCAGACAGATCCGGTCAAGAAGTTAAAAACTTCGGTTTGGTTGTATTTAGGATACCAGGTGAATCCTGGAAATGAAGGCAAACCCCGAATCCCGCAAGCATAAGTGCCTGGTCAGGTGATTCAATCAGTAAAGGGAGTCATTAAGAGCAAAGCAAATCGCAGGATCAGCCCACAGGATAACTCTTGTAGTGGTAAATCCACGCTCTTAATGCCAATTGCCAGCTATCCCGGCCTTTAAGATGTCGCAAAGCGTCCCGGCGAAATTCTGCAGATACCTTAATCTCTGCATCTTAAAACTCTTAATATTATATAAATCAATAAGTTATATTATACAGTTAACCTATTCTATTATCTTTTATCCTGCTTTTCCCACAGAGAAAAGTAGAAGGTAATATGAAAAGAATGCTAATCAATGCAACTCAGAAAGAAGAGTTGCGCGTTGCCCTGGTAGATGGTCAAAAACTTTATGACCTGGATATAGAAAACCGTGCCAGAGTCCAAAAAAAGGCCAATATCTATAAAGGCCGAATCACCCGTATTGAACCCAGCCTGGAGGCCGCCTTTGTCAATTTTGGCGCCGATCGTCATGGTTTTCTCCCCCTTAAGGAAATTTCCAAGGAATATTTCTCCAAGCAGCCTAAAGATATAAGCGGTCGCATCAATATCAAGGATGTCGTAAACGAAGGCATCGAAGTCATCGTTCAGGTCGACAAGGAAGAACGCGGCAACAAAGGCGCAGCTCTTACCACCATGATTTCACTGGCGGGCCGCTATCTGGTTCTGATGCCCAACAATCCAAGAGCTGGCGGCATTTCCCGTCGCATTGAAGGTGAAGAACGCACTGATCTGCGTGACGCCTTGAGCAGCCTCAACCTGCCTGACGGCATGGGAACTATTGTGCGGACTGCCGGCGTTGGCAAGGCGCCTGAAGAATTACAGTGGGATCTGGACTACCTGCTGCAGTTATGGGCATCGGTGAAGAAAGCTGCCGAGGAAAAAAGCGCCCCCTTCCTGATTTTCCAGGAAAGTAACGTCATTATACGAACCATCCGGGACTATCTGCGTCAGGATATCGGTGAAGTCATCCTCGACACACCGGAAACCTTTGAAGAAGCCAGAAACTTTATTCGCCAGGTGATGCCTCAGTATGAGGAAAAGGTAAAACTGTATGAAGGCAAGGTGCCTTTGTTTACCAATTACCAGGTTGAAACCCAGATTGAGACGGCTTTCCAGCGTGAAGTTAAATTACCCAGCGGCGGCTCTATCGTTATCGACCCTACCGAAGCCCTGATTTCCATCGACATTAACTCTTCACGTGCCACCCGTGGTGCGGATATTGAGGAAACGGCGCTACAGACCAATCTGGAAGCGGCTGATGAAGTCGCGCGTCAAATGCGTCTGCGGGATCTGGGGGGACTGGCAGTAATCGACTTCATCGATATGATGTCACAGAAAAACCAGCGTGAAGTTGAAAACCGCATGCGTGATGCCCTCACCATGGACCGGGCCCGTGTTCAGGTCGGCCGGATTTCCCGTTTTGGCCTGCTTGAAATGTCCCGGCAGCGTTTACGGCCTTCACTGGGAGAAACCAGTGCCATTGTTTGCCCCCGCTGTAATGGTCAGGGCAGCATCCGTGATATCGAATCACTGGCGCTCTCCATCCTCAGAATTCTTGAAGAAGAATCCAATAAAAGCAATTCAAAAGAAGTACGCGCCATTGTGCCTATCAGCGTGTCCTCGTACCTGTTAAATGAAAAGCGTGAAGTTATTGGTGCAATTGAAAGTGTAAGTAATACCAAGGTTGTAGTCATTCCCAACCCCAATATGGATACACCGCACTATGAAATCCAGAATATTACGGATGACAGTGAGGAAAGAAGCTACAACATACATGCCGATGATGAAGAGGAAATTGATGAGTTCCTTCCAAAGCAACCTGAGCGCGCAGACGCCCCTGCCATTCAGGCGCCACATATGGTTCCTGCGACACCACCCACTTCAGCCACCGCTAAAGCACCGGCAAAATCTACAAAGGACACTGAGCAGAAACAAAGCGGTGGTCTTCTGGGCAGTATCAGTGCAGCAATTGGCAGTCTGTTCAGTCCTGCGGTGAATTCTGAGGAGCCCAAAAAAGCTCGTACAGAGGCCAGGGACGAGACAAAAGATAGTGCTGACAAAGGCGCAGCCAGACCATCGCGCAATAGAAAACGTCCCGCCAAGGGAGATAACCCAAGACGCAAGTCAGGTAGGAATGCCGAGGCAGGAAAAGCGGATAGAAACGCTTCCCGCGACCCAGCCAGCAAGGAAGACTCGCGCAAGGGTGGCAACCGAAAACGCACCCCCAAACCACAGACGGCCAGCAATGAAGGCAATGCTAACCAGGTGTCTGGAAATAATGCCGCAAATGGCGACAGCCCTGTTGAAGCAAAAACGGCGCTGGATAATAAAGACAAACCACGCAAACGTCCTTCAGAAAAACGTCAACGTCCACCAAGAGAGCGAAAGCGCGGAAAACTGGATGCTCAGCAAAACACTGAAGAGTCTCAGGAGACAGCAACGATCTCAGCAGACGCCTCTACCGATGCCATGGTGAAAGCGGATGTTAACGGCAATGTAGCCTTAAATGATGGTTCGTCTGGCAACAATGACGCTGAGAAAAAGCCGGCGCGTCGACAACGCCCGCCAAGAAATCGAAAAAGTTCGGGCAACACTGATGCCAGCACAGACAAACAGCAGACTGATTCTGCTGTGGCACAGGATTCGGATAATTCCAGTCCTGCTCCAGCTCCAGCAGAAAATGTTATGTCTGGCGCCGTTGCCGAACCCGGCAATGCTATAGACAATAATACTACCAGTGCAGAACAACAGTCTCCCTCGCCTGCTGAGTCACCTGTTGCCTCTCCTGCTGATACTTCTGTTTCTACTAATGTTGCTTCTAATGATGCTTCTAATGATGCTTCTAATGATGCTTCTAATGTTGCTACAACAGCTGACTCTCCGGTTTCCAGTAACAGCACACAAGATGCTGCAGAAAAAGCTCCTGCAAAAACAGAAAGCACTGATGTTTCTGCCAGCTCTGCTACAAGTGCTTCTGAAAGCTCATATGAAAACTCATATCAAAACAGCTCAGCTTCCCCAGCACAGGAAAGCGCTTCCGCAGCTAGTTTTGCTCAGGAAAGTTCTGTTCAAAGCAGCTCGGTATCGGCAAACGTGGGTCAGGAAAATATGGCCAGCAACAATAGTAAGCCCGGAGCCGAAAGTGCGAACACTGGAAGCGAAAACAAACCCGCTCAGAATCCTGCGGCTGGTGTTGCCAGTGAAGCCAGCAGTAACTCTGCTCAACCTGACATCCAGAATAACCAGAATGATAAGTTCGAAAGTGCTGGAAATACCGATAGTTTTGCCGCTGCACCGGTGAATACAAAAGCGGATGTATCAGGTGCATCAACACCACCAGCGCCGAAGAGAGAGCGTCAGCGGGCACCCAATGATCCAAGGAATCGCATTAAAGCAGATGCCGGCTCACAGGCAAGCCCCTTTACGCCAAATCAGGAAACACAGGGATCTTCAAACCAGGCTGATAAGCAGGATAACCCTGGCTCAAATTAGTCATCAAGTAATTGAATTCTGGAGATTGGTCTGCATGGGTAAACTACTCATGCAGACCAACGATCTATTCGGCTAGATGCCAAATGACTTGTTGTGTTCCAGCTATCTAAAATTTTTATTCTATTGAGCGTCGAATTGCAGGGTAAAATCAATAACCACGTTATTATTGATACTTGGCAGGCCGGCGATCTCCCGTAACTGCTCAACACTCCCCGCCAATCCGAATGAAGCAGCATTGACAATCAAGGGTTTGGCAAGTGAGACCAACAGGCCACCTTCACGCAATTTTGTAACTGCCAGCTCAATATTCATAGTCTGTTGCATGCCGCTAATTTCGATGGTGGCATCATAGGACTGCATAAAACTCTGTCCCGGATTCGACGCGGCCAGCATTGCACCATTGGCGCTCAGTGAAATTTCTGCAAGCGGATAATTAGCCACCTGAAATACAATATCGCGCATACGTTCATTTCGAATATCAATGGCGGTATCCACACTGGCCAGACTTATGGCTACGCTGGCATTACCGGCATCATCTATTGCACCATTCAACTCGCCAAATGTATTCAGCTCTGATATTGCTGCGGCCTTGCTGGTAACGTAAAAAAGAGAGGAACCTTCCGAATTAAGTGTCCAGCCTGCGAATCCTGCCTGACTAAAAGTCAGTAACAACAACACAAGTGATGACATGGCCGGGATTCGAAAGCGTTTACAATTGGGCATAACTTACTCCTGTAAATGGTTGGGTTCGCGCAAAATTAATGGTGCGGCGAAGGGCCAATTATATGCTATTGCTACGCAAAGCACAGGGCAGGCGGATCAGCCAGGAAATCTGGCGCTGAGCAGGATAGATCAAGCGGCTAAACTATAACAAGGCTTCCAGTTCCGGCAGCACCTGAAACAGGTCGGCAACCAGACCATAATCGGCTACCTGAAAGATGGGCGCGTCCGCATCATTATTAATGGCAACGATGACCTTGCTGTCTTTCATGCCGGCAAGATGCTGAATAGCCCCGGAGATGCCTACGGCAATATAGAGATCGGGGGCGACGATTTTGCCGGTCTGGCCAACCTGAAGGTCATTGCCCACATAACCGGCATCAACAGCTGCCCGTGAGGCACCGACTGCAGCGCCGAGTTTGTCTGCCAGCTTTTCCAGCAGATGGAAATTCTCGGCACTACCGAGCCCCCTGCCTCCGGAAACCACAATAGCAGCCCCAGCAAGTTCCGGGCGCTCACTGGTAGAGAGATTTTCACTGACAAACTGACTCTTATCCTGCGTGATTACCTTATCCAGCGGCTCAATAAGCGCACTCGCTTCCCCCTTTTCAACTTCATCAAAGGCAGAGGTACGAACGGTAATAACCTTGATCGCATCCGATGACTCTACCATCGCCAGGGCATTACCCGCATAGATGGGTCGCACAAAAGTGTTAGCTGAATGCACGTCAACAATATCGGATATCTGTGCCACATCCAGTAAAGCCGCAACTCTTGGCAGCAGATTTTTACCGCCGGTACTGGCTGCTGCCAGGATCGCGGCATAATTGTCGCTGATGGCCAGTAACAGTCCCGTTAATGTCTCTGGCAATTGATGCTCATATACAGGGTTGTCAGCCAACAAGACCTTGGTAACACCCTGATATTGTGCCGCAGCTGCCGCCACAGCCTGACAGCCGGTTCCGGCTACCAGCACATGTACTTCCGAATCGATCAGTCCTGCGGCCCTGATAACACTTCCGGTCACCGGGTTCAGGGTGAGATTACTATGTTCCGCGATGACGAGTACGCTCATATATTGTTAATTCCTGGTTATTCTTGATATTGCAGGTGTTGATTCAGAGGGCGAGTATCCATCTAAGAAAGTACTTTTGCCTCATGGCGTAGTTTTTCCACCAGTTCCCCGGCACTGCCAACCATTACACCCGCAGAACGGCCTTGGGGTTCACTCACTGAAAGGGTTTTCAGACTACTCTTCACGGTCACTCCCAGTGCTTCCGGTGTCATGTGCTCCACCGGTTTCTTTTTCGCTTTCATAATATCCGGCAATTTGGCGTAGCGAGGTTCATTTAAACGCAGATCCGTGGTGACAATCGCTGGCAGGGCAAGGCTGACCACCTGCTCACCACCATCGACCTCCCTGCTGACAATTGCCCGGCCATCTTCAATCAACAATTTGAAGGCAAAAGTCCCCTGGGGCATGTCACAAAGCGCTGCCAACATCTGTCCGACCTGATTGTTATCGCCATCGATACTTTGTTTACCCAGAATGACCAGGTCAGGCGCTTCCTTTTCCACTACTGCCTGCAGCAATTTGGCTATAGCCAGTGGTTCCACCGCTCCAGACTGTTCAATCCAGATGCTGCGATCGGCGCCCAGGGCCATGGCCGTGCGCAACTGCTCCTGGGCTTTGTCCTCGCCAACAGTAACTGCGATCACTTCCGTGGCAATTCCCTGTTCCTTCAGGCGCACCGCCTCTTCCACAGCGATTTCACAAAAAGGATTCATCGACATTTTGACATTATTCAAATCAACGCCAGTATTATCCGCTGCAACACGGACTTTTATATTGGCATCAACGACACGCTTGATGGGAACAAGGATTTTCATAGAGTTCAGCTTAAGTGAGTTATGGGAATAAAAGTAAGAGTTTTTATATATTCTTATGAAATTAAGATTCAGGCAATTATAATGCCCTCACAATAAAAAGTCTTTTAATTGAACGGATGAGCCACCATTGTCACACCGCGAAGTAATGCCCTTTGATGTTGTCATCGTAGGGGGCGGTCCTGCCGGATTAGCCACAGCATGCAGACTGGCACAGATGTGCCAGCAACATAATTTATCACTGGATATCTGCCTGATAGAAAAAGGCTCGGAAATCGGTGCCCATATTCTTTCCGGCGCCGTCATTGAAACCACTGCCCTGGATGAACTATTCCCTGACTGGAAAGCCATGGGAGCACCGCTGACCACCCCCGTCAGCGAAGAGGAAATTCATTTTTTAACCAGCAAACTGGGCGCCATCAAAGTTCCCAACTTTCTGATCCCTGCAGGACTGCACAACAAGGGCAATTTTGTCGTCAGCCTGGCCAACCTGTGTCGATGGCTGGGTGAACAGGCTGAAAATCTCGGCGTACAGGTTTTTACCGGCTTCAGTGCGGCGGAAATACTTTATGACCAATACGGGGCTGTTATCGGTGTTGCTACCGGCGATATGGGGCGTGACAAGGACGGCAATGAGAAAGACTCTTTTGAGGCGGGTTATGAATTACAGGCCAAATATACCGTCTTTTCTGAAGGTTGCCGCGGCTATCTGGGCAAGCAGCTCAACAGGAAATTCAAACTGGATAAAGGCAAGGCGCCACAACACTATGGCCTCGGCATAAAAGAATTATGGGAAATTGATCCGGCCCTGCATCAACCTGGCAAAATAGTTCATGGTCTGGGCTGGCCACTGGGCATGGGGAAAACAACCGGCGGCAGCTTTCTCTACCACCTGGAGAATAACCAGGTAGCCGTCGGCCTGATAACTGATCTTAACTACAGCAATCCCTGGCTGGATCCGTTTCAGGAGTTTCAGCGTCTGAAACATCATGCACTGATCAAGCCCCTGCTGAAGGGCGGCAAACGAATTTCCTATGGTGCCAGAGCACTGGTCAAGGGGGGGATTCAATCCCTGCCCGCGCTGGCTTTCCCCGGGGGCTTGCTAGCTGGTGATAACGCAGGATTTCTTAATTTTCTCAAGCTCAAGGGTACTCATACAGCGATGAAGTCAGGCATGCTTGCCGCTGACAGTATATTTTCAGCCTTTCACGAAGATGGTATAGGTGCTGATCGCCTGCTGTCTTCCTACCAGGAAAAAGTGGAACAATCCTGGTTGCAAAGTGAGCTCTATCAGGCGCGTAATACCGCCCCGGCCATGCATCGTTTTGGTACCCTGCTGGGCTCACTTTTCAGCTTTGTTGATCAGGTTCTGTTCAGGGGCAAATTACCATTCACCCTGATCGACAGTACTCCCGATCATGCCTGTCTGAAGTCCGCAGAATCGAGCGTAAAAATTCAATACCCGAAACCTGACAACGAAATCAGCTTTGACCGTCTGAGTTCGGTATACCTGTCAAACACCAACCATGAGGAAGACCAGCCCTGCCATCTGCAGCTGTTTGACCCGCAGACACCACTGGATTTCAATCTGCCTGAATATGATGAGCCCGCACAACGTTACTGTCCGGCGGGTGTCTATGAGATTATCCGTGCCAATGGTGAGTCACGCTTTCAGATTAATGCCCAGAATTGTGTGCACTGCAAAACCTGTGACATCAAGGACCCCACGCAAAATATTAATTGGGTAAGTCCTGAAGGCGGTGGAGGCCCCAACTATCCCAATATGTAATTCTTTGCGTCTGTTTTTCACTGGATAAAATGGGGTTCGAATTACGGGTAATGTGCAGACGCGCTACCGGAACACACTGAGCAAGGACTGATGACAGATCACCTGAAGGAATATTCCACTCTTCTGCAAGCGATGGCTCAGGGACATCTTGTGCTCACGCCAAATCATCGGACCCACATCCAGCTGCTGGATTTCTATGGCCAATGGCGCCAACAGCAAAAACTGCCATCAGTTTGTCTTACCCCGCAGGTTTTTCCCGTTGATATCTGGATACGTCGTCAGTGGCAGCAAATTATTGTCACCACCGTGGATAGTCGAAAACAGATTCTTGAGCCGATGCTAGAGTCTTCCGTCTGGCAGGACATCATCGCGCAATCCGATTCAGGCGCCGCACTGGTTAACAAACAGGGCACCGCGCGTTCTGCTCAGGAAGCATGGCGACTTATGCATATCTGGAAAATCAGCCTGGCCGATGTGCGCAGGCAGAGTCATTTTCATAATGTCGTAAATAATGCCGATGACCTGTCCGCTTTTCTGTCATGGATCGACAGTTTTGAAAAGTTTTGTGACACACATGGCCTGATCAGCCTTTCCGAACTGGTGGCGCAGGTCATCAAAAAAATCACGGAAGGGAAAATCAGGGTCCCGCAAAATATTGTACTGGCCGGATTTCAGATGCCCCCACCGCTATACAGTGATCTGATCAGCAGCCTTAAAGACAACAGTAAAAACCTGCAACACTTCACCCCTGCCAGGCACAAGCCGGAACAGGAGATTATTACCTGCCTTGATGCCGAGGACGAAATACGAAAAGCCGCCAGTTGGGCTAGAGGAATTCTGGCAAAAACCCCCTCTGCTAAAATTGCCATCATCAATCCTAAAATCAATCAGCAGGCAGCATCACTACAGCGCCTGTTCTCCTCGATTTTCAGTGTTGATGACACTGTTTCACTTACTACCCGGGACAATAAGACATTCAGTCTTTCCCTGCAAAACCCCCTGCAGGAGATGCCTGTTATTGAGACAGCCCTGGGAATACTGGGACTGAACAGCCGCTGGCTGGATACCTTGTCATTTTGCAAACTGCTACGCTCCCCTTTTCTGATATTTTCAGATACCGAGGAGTCCGCCTGCGCAGCACTTGAAATGAATCTGCGTGACAAAGGGGAATTAAAAATACAGCTTTCACTGGTCAGAGAATTGAGTGGGCGCGAAGGTAGAGCTGAATTTTCGCCATTGCTTTCATCTTCACTTCTGACACTGGACACCCTGCGCCGAGCGGTGCCCGCGAAAGCCCCCTGCACACAATGGTGTGATGTTTTTGAAGCCCAACTGCAGTGTCTGGGGTGGCCCGGCACGCGCGAGCTGAATCATGCAGAAACACTACAATTGAAAGCCTGGTCGAGGGCGCTAAAACTTTTCAAGCAAACCAGCCACTGGCATGGCCGCGTCAGTATTGATTCCGCCCTTTCCCATCTGGGGCAGATTATAAGAACACTTTCAGTCAATAGCGGTAGTGACGCGGCACCGGTTCAGGTACTCAATCCCACAGAAGCTGACGGCCTGCATTTCACCCATTGCTGGGTGATGGGATTGTCAGAGCAGCACTGGCCAGCCACAGCACATGCTTCCCCTTTTATTCCACGGGCCTTGCAGAAAGCAGCAGGCATTCCGGAAAGTGATATTAATTTGCTCACCACCCTGGCCAGGCAACAATTGCAGCAATACAGTGACAATACTCAGTCACATATAGTCTTCAGTTTTCCCTGTCAGGATGACGAACTCAGCTTAAAACCCAGCGCCATGCTCGAGTCCCTTACCGGCTTGGTGCCGGCTGAGGAAAAACCGGAAGCGCTGGCGCCACTGTCCGATCCTGCCATGGCAATGCTCAAGGCTGACAGTACCGAGTTGTTCTGTGATAACGCTACCATTCCACTTTCAGACAATGAACACAGCAGTGGCGGCGTTTCTTTGTTGGCGCACCAGGCAGACTGTCCTTTCAAAGCCTTTGCCATACATCGACTCGGTGCCACCCCTTTACCCAGGCCAGCCATTGGTCTGCCTGCCCATGTCCTGGGCAGCCTGCTGCATGAAATCATGGAAAGTTTCTGGCAGCAGATTAAAACCCAGCAAGGATTGCTGGATGCCAGCACACAAACTATTGAAGATATGACCTTCAGAATTGTTAACACCGCACTGCAGGATAAAGCGCGTCACTACCGTCACACCATGACGGAAGAATTTATTGCGCTGGAAAGTCAGCGGCTCGGTACCCTGTTATTTTCCTGGCTTGAGGAAGAAAAAAAACGGGGCAGCTTCAAGGTACTCAGTAGTGAAGCACGCTATGTCTGGCAACACGCCAAGCTATCGCTGAACCTGAGAGTCGATCGTCTCGATGAAACGGCAGCAGGCACTCTGGTAGTAGTTGACTACAAGTCCTCCAAAAACAGCGAGATCAAATGGACCGATGGACGTCAGACCGATCCGCAACTTATGCTCTATATGCAGGCGGTAGAGGCTGAACAGGCACAGCAGGTAGATGGCTTGTTTATTGCGCAAATTCATGTGGAAGATTCACGCTACAAAGGCATCAGTAATGATGACATCATCTATCCAAAAAGCCGCTTCAATAATAAATCAGCCATTGCTGAAGACAGCAGTTGGGATAACCTGCGCCAGTTATGGCAACAAGCACTGACCGCTGTAGCCAACGAATATCTGCAGGGCTTTGCCGCCGTCGATCCAAAACAGATCAGCTCAAGTTGTAGCTGGTGTCATCTGGATGGCTTGTGCCGCATTAATGATGAGGCTCAGGTATGAGCCAGCTTCCAGCAGATCACAAAGAAAGACGCCTGGCACTTGATGTTGAGGCTTCGTTTTGTGTGCAGGCGCCTGCAGGCTCTGGCAAAACAGAACTGCTGACCCAACGTTACCTTTCATTACTTTCCCGCTGCGAATGCCCCGAAGAAATCCTGGCAATCACTTTTACCCGCAAGGCCGCCTCGGAAATGCGCAATCGAATTCTTGAAAAAATGACCCAGGCCCGGCACCTGTCAGAACCAGAAATAACCGCGATGGCGGATCATGAACGACTGACTATTGAGCTTGCTGAAAAAGTCATTTCACGGGATCAGGCATTACAGTGGCAGTTACTGGAAAACACCACGCGCCTTAAAATTCTTACTATCGACAGTTTCAATGCCCAACTCACCAATCAGCTACCCGTAATTTCAGCACTGGGGGTTACTCCCGGCGTCGTCGATGATGCCAGCCTCATGTATGAAGAAGCTGTGATGGAGTTATTAGGCGAATTGGAAAATGACAACACGCTGTCCCGACATCTGCAAAAACTCCTGGCCCATGTAAATAATCAATGGCATACCCTGAGTGGATTACTGGTCAACCTGCTTGGCAAACGCGATCAATGGCTAACCAATATATTTTATATTCAACGCCATTCCGACAAAGCGCGGCAGATTCTTGAAGCCACATTAGAGGGGCTCGTTGCACAAAAACTGTTGGAGCTGACACAGGCTTTATCTCCCTATCAAACACAGCTGCTACCGCTACTGGAATTTGCCGCCAATAATTTAAAGGAACAGGGCAATGAAGCATTGAGTCAATGTGATCCGGGCAATGGCCTGCCCTGCGCATCCGCCGGGGTATTACATCAATGGCAGAAAATTGCCAATCTGCTGCTGACCACGGCTCACGCCTTGCGCAAAACAGTCGACAAACGCAGCGGCTTTCCTGCATCCGGTGATGCTGCAGACCAGGAAGAAAAAGCTCTGCGCCAGGAAATGAAAGACAGCATGCTGGCATTACTCAAAAGCATGGGCGACGACACGGAACTGAGTCGACTGCTGGAAGAATTCCGACATCTACCGGATCCCTTTTACAGTGACAGTCAATGGCAAATCCTGGAAAGTCTTACGGCGCTTCTGCCCGCGCTGGTCAGTCGACTGACGGTGGTTTTTGGTAACCATGGCCAGACTGATTACACCCAGATCAGTATTGCTGCGCTGGCAGCGCTGGGTAACGATGAACAACCCACCGACCTTGCCTTGCGACTGGACTACCAACTGAAACATATACTCGTGGATGAGTTTCAGGACACCTCCAGCCTGCAAAAACAGTTACTGGAAAAATTGACCTTTGGCTGGCAGCCCGGTGATGGTCGCACACTTTTTATAGTCGGCGATGGTATGCAAAGCTGTTATGGTTTTCGAAACGCCAATGTCGGCCTTTTCCTCGAGGCACGGGATCATGGTATTGGCCAGGTCAAACTGCAGAGTCTGCAGCTAAGCACCAATTTTCGTAGCCAGGCCGCCGTAGTTGATTGGGTTAACACCAGCTTTGCCACGGCATTCCCATTACATGATGATATTGCGCGTGGTGCTGTTCGTTACAGCCCCGCCATTGCCATCCATGATGAATTACCGGGACTAGGCATCAATACCGTCCTGCTTACCGCAGAACAGGAACTTGATGATGCCAGACAACTGCTGCAACAGCAGGAAGCGTCACTGCTGGCAGAAAAAATTCAGACAACCTGCGCCCGCTATCCCTCCGACACAGTGGCCATACTGGTGCGCACACGCAGTCATTTACAGTCCATCATCCCTGCTTTGCGCCAACGTGGCATTCGCTGGAATGCCGCTGAAATTGATCCCCTGGCTTCCTATGCGGTAGTCAAAGACCTGCTGATGCTGACTCGGGCCCTGCTAAACCCTGCCGATGTGACAGCCTGGTTTGCAATACTGCGCACGCCCTGGTTTGGCTTGCCCCTGCAAGACATTCATACCCTGGCATTGGCAGCACGGGAAAGCGAAAAACCCCTGTGGCAAAGACTGCAGGAACATGAACAAATTAATGGCTTGTCCGCACAGGCTAGGAAAATCCTGCAGCGTAGTGTGCCAATCCTCGCCACGGCACGCTGGCAACGCAGACGCCTGCCCTTGAGACAGTGGATAGAAAATGGCTGGCTTGCTCTCGGCGGCCCTGCAGCACTGGATGACAGCCATTACCTCGACAGTGTCATGGTGTATTTCAAGTTATTACAGGAGCATGATGAGAACGGTGATATTAGTGATGTTCACCGCTTTGAAGAAAAGGTGAACAGGAAATTCGCCGATGGTCTGGACCCCACAGCACCGGTCACCATTATGACCATTCATAAAGCCAAGGGACTGGAATTTGACCATGTATTTCTGCCCGGACTTGAGCGCAAACCCCGTGCCGATGACAATCCTCTACTACGCTGGCGCGAACATATTAATCCGGCAGGCCACGAGGAACTGGTGATCAGTATGCCACCACAACGGGGTCAGAAGCAGGACGCCAGTTATCAGTATCTGAAATACGAAGCTACCTTGCAACAGCGACTGGAAACCAACCGTTTGTTTTATATCGCCGTTACTCGCGCTATAAAAAGTGCCACACTGTTCGGCAGCATCAAAATTGATAATGACAGTTTCAAGGCGCCGGACAAAAACTCCCTGCTGGCCGCCTTATGGCCACAACTGGAAGAAAACCCCTCAGCGCTTGCTGAACTTGTCCCGCTTGATGAAGCAAGCCTTGTTGAATCCACAACGACGGATAAACATACTTTAACAAGCCGGCGCCTGGACCCTGAATGGCAACCAGCCATTCCTGTTTCGCTCTCTGATTATCCTGCAGCCAGGGACAGTGATCATAGTGAGGATAGTAAAACAATATTGCTGCCAGAGAGTGTCCATGACAATCTGCTGGAAAGGGAAATGGGCGATATCATTCACCACTGCCTGCTGATGCTGGCTGACAAAACACTGGATGGGGCTAATGACGGACAACTCTCAAGTCTGGCCAGTACATGGCGACAGGTGCTTGAGCCACTCACAGAGGATCCTGATGCCGCAATAGCAGAAATTAACAGACAGTTGCGCAGCTGTATTGCCAACGAAAAATTCCAGTGGCTTATTTCTGATTCACACCAGCAGGTTGCCAGCGAAATCAGTCTCAGTGACTATGGCTCCGGCTTTCGAAAGGAATCAATCATCGACAGAACTTTTGTTGATGAAAATGATGTACGCTGGATCATTGAATATAAAAGCAGTCAGTTGCCAACAGCAGCCAAGGACGACGTCTTCAGACAGGAGCAGGCTGAAAAATATACGCCGCAGCTGGCCCGTTATGCAGCACTGTATCGCGCCATGGAAAACCGGGAAATCAGAACGGCATTGTTTTTTACTGCCCTGCCGGCTTTCCATGAAGTGACCTTACCGGCATTCCCGGAATCCCCAAAAACAGCTGTTGACAATCCTTCACAGGACAAGCTTTTCTAGTTTTTTTCTAAAATTGACCATGATTACGGGTGTTTCAAGGGCCAAAGCCCTTTATAATGCGCGCCTTTCGCGAAAAACCGGGTATATAGACATGACAACAGGGCTCACTGAAAACCTCAATATTGGTGAATACCAGACCTTGATCACACCAGATGAATTAAAGGAACGTTTGCCTCTGTTTGGTGAAACGCGGGAAATTCTGGAAAACAACCGTCAGGTGATTCGCGATATTCTTGATCGCAAGGATCACCGTATTTTCATCGTTATTGGTCCCTGCTCCATCCATGATGTGGACGCGGCCCTGAACTATGCCGAGCGCCTGAAAAAACTGGCGGATGAAGTCAGCGATACCATTGTTCTGGTAATGCGTGTCTATTTTGAAAAACCGCGCACCTCTACCGGCTGGAAAGGGCTTATCAATGACCCTCATATGAATGACAGCTTCCATATTGAGGAAGGCCTGCACATGGGGCGACGTCTGCTGCTTAAACTCAGCGCCATGGGACTACCCACTTCCACGGAAGCGCTGGATCCGATTTCCCCGCAGTACCTGCATGACATCATTACCTGGTCTGCCATTGGTGCCCGTACTACCGAATCACAGACCCATCGCGAAATGTCGAGCGGCCTCTCTTCGCCAGTGGGCTTCAAGAATGGTACTGACGGTGGGCTGGATGTGGTTATCAATGCCATGAAAGCCGTCAGCAGTCCCCATCGATTCCTGGGCATCGACCCCAAGGGTAAAGTCAGTGTCGTACACACCAAGGGCAATCCCTATGCCCATGTGGTACTACGCGGTGGTAACGACCTGCAAAATTATGATGCTGAAAGTGTGGCCCAGTGCGAAGCCCTGTGTGAAAAAGCCGGCGTTTCCAGCAATATCATGATCGACTGCAGTCATGCCAATTCCAACAAGGATCATAACCGTCAGCCCGAGGTATTAAAGGATGTGGTGCAGCAGATTGTTGACGGCAACAAGTCCATTATCGGCCTGATGATTGAAAGTAATATTCATGCCGGTCGCCAGGATATTCCCGCTGATCTGGGTGAACTGGAATATGGCGTGTCTGTCACTGATGCCTGCATCGATTGGGAAACTACCGAGACTTGTATTCGCGATGCCCATGAGAAACTGAAAGACGTGCTACCTGCCCGTTAAATCTATTGCCGCTTGAAAAACATTCTCTACCGGCTTTGAATCTTTCCTGATACTGCCACATTACTTGTGGTATCTGCGCTCATTGTGTAATTATTTTCCAGCAGAACCTTACGGCAACTGTCTATCACATTGATACGCAGCTGCTTGCCATCGACAGCCTCGTCAAACACGTTTTGCCAGTAACTGACTGAAAGTTCCACATAACCCGGCTCAAGCGCATTAATGGTAGCAGCACAGGAAGGCTCTTCCAGAACTCCGGTGATTTTCCCTACCGCATTTTCTAAAAGATAGCATGCCGCTTTTGCATCATTGGCATAATCTATCCCGACGCTAAAGCTAAAGCGTCGCAGGCCATCGCGGGTGTAATTGATCAGCGGCTTGGAAAATAACTGGGAACTGGGCACATAAATGTCGCGACCATCCACTGCACGCAGGTGCGTAAAACGCAAGGCAATGGATTTTACCCGCCCTTCCAGACCTTCGCTGTTAATCAAATCGCCTACACTAAAGGGACGACTAAAAGCCAGAAAGATACCGGCCAGAAAGTTCTCGCCGATTTCCCGAAAAGCAAAACCCAATACAATAGCGGTAACGCCCCCGCCCGCCAACAGGGACAAGGCCAGCTTCTCCATCCCC
>JAHEHN010000095.1 GCA_024644515.1 Gammaproteobacteria bacterium | reverse complement strand
GACATAAATATTCTCCAGTAGGAATGAAAAATGCAAAAAAAATACAATGAATGGAGTCAGATTAACTACATTTGCTAACTTATATCAAAAGAAATGGAATGCGCCAGAAAAATTTCATTTTAAAAAAAACCCCGGTGCAAACCGGGGTTTTTCATTCATCTAGTGAGCCAGTATTTATCGGCTGACATCAATACAGATTCCTCTACAGGGACCACTGGGACCACCGGCAGCAAATGGATTAAAGGGCGCTGCGGGACCAGCTGGCGCTTCAATCTCCGCGGCCACAAGTTTGACCCACAGGGAATCTTCATCCTTGTAGTAAGAGGTCTCACTGGCGCTCTTCAGAGCAGCCAGACTGCTTTGTTCCTTGCCATTGTCGGCAGTGGTGAATTCGGGGAGTTCGAAAATCACGAAGGACCCCTTATCCATTTCCGACAGGGTCAGGGACAGCTCCTCTCTGGCAGTTTCAACACTTATCTGCGCACCACTACCGATGGTGGTTTGTCCGACATATTCGAAGCGCTTCATATTGCGTTCGAGGATGATCGGCTCGGTAATGGGGCTATTCTGGAACCCGCCGAAATTACCGGAAATGCTAAGGCGACCCATGTCTCCGTCACACACTGCAGCGTTCCAGGCTTGCTTCATCTGGCAGGTTTCTTCATCGGCTGCGATGCCGTTATCGATGACAATGTAAGCACCGGGAATTCCGCTGACCGAGCCGTCCAGGTCCTGGAAGGCCGCACTCTTGTAGGCGGAACTACGTCCTAAATCTGCCGCCCAGCGGCTTTGAATCGGCGGAAAACTAACCGGCTTGGCATTCTCGAATGTGATGTTCTTCACCCAGTTCGAAGTGCTCATGCCGAAGCTGGTGAACAAAAGATAGGAGAGCGCACCTGCATCGCGAAGCTGGTTGGCTTCGTAGTTCACGAAGGTCACATCTTCCACTTCGTGGTGGAAATCATAATACTCGTAACCGCGGATCGGGTAATCCGGAGCAGCGGCTGGCAGGCTGCGACCGTAAGCGATTTCTTCAGGTCTGCTGGGGTTACCGATATTGTCGCTCTCCCCTACGAACAGCGAGTCGACGACCCGTGAGGTGTAAGGCGCGGCACCTGGAGCACCGGACGCATGGGTGAAGCCGATCGCGTTATCGGCCAGTTTCAGATTGGTATAGAGATGCATTTCACCACGGCCCCAGATAGCGTTATTGCTGTTCTTGTAGCCGGTAAAATTGTCAAAATGTGCGACCACTATCTCGCTATTCGGATCACCGGGATCGTCGCGGCTGATCAGGTTGGGGCCAGCGATACCAAAAGTGTTGTCAGGCCTTGGGCCGCGATCGAGCATAAACCCGTCAAAATTCGAGTGGGCGACGTTGCCGCTGAACTCGCGCAGCGGGCTGCGTCCGGGCCAGGTATTCTCGCCTTTCTCCGTACCCAGAAAGGCGCCTATGCCGTTGGTTGGAAAGGCCATCCAATAGCCTGTGGAATCAGATCCGGCTGCCACATTATCCCTGTAGATGTTATCCGGATTGGTGATCCAGAATGTCGCCGCGGTATTATCCGAGGGTAGCAGAATATGATCCGCCTTCTGGCCATCTTCATTCTGAATGGGCAGAAAAAGACCAGTCGGTTGGCATGGCAGTGTTGGATGGCACTTGGTCTGGATGCCCAGGTTCTTGACGACCATGTTACCCGTTTCAACAGCGTCTTCCATAAAAAAGCAGTGGCCGACGGTGTTGTAGGTAACATTGTTTTCGACCAGCAGGTTATCCGTGGCATGTATCGTCACGCAGCGGTTGTAGGTGTCGTGAATCGCGGAGTTCTTGATGTATTGCCCAGTCACATCGCCGTTGATATGCCAGTGAATCGGGTAGCGGGCGAGCTCCATGTGCTGGCCCATACGATTCAACTCGATGCCGGCAACATTCATTTGGCTACCGGCCATTGCCATCATATGTCCGCCAAAGTAGTTTTCATCGGCATCAGCAGACGCCTGCACCTTGATATTGCGTGTCAGCATACCCACTTCGCCACGCTCATCCACGCCGTAGGTGATTTCTCCGAAATGCATGTATTCCAGTGGCTCATCCAGGGTAATGCGGTTGCGCCTGATGCGGGTAATGTGGCGTCTCTCGGCCTGACGGGGATTGAAATCCGTTGAGGCCAGGACGATTTCGTCACCGACTTTCCAGCCGCTGGCATCAAGTACCTCAATACGTGTTGCACCGGCCTCGGCGGTTTCCGCCAGCTTGGTCCAGGCATTTTCCCGTTCACCATGCAGACTCAGTACACCTGGCGCCATCAGAATACCGCGGTCTCCCATACCATTGATGTTTTCGCCCTTAACATTGTCCGTCAGCGTAATAGTCGCTTTGCCTGTGAAAGGGTCACTTTCAGTACCAATCTCCAGCCTGCCGCGGTTCAGGATCCACTCGGTAGTAAGCTCCAGTTCCGCGCCATCAGCAAAAGTCAGGCTGCCGTTAAGGTTAATGCCATTCAGTGCAGGTGGACTGACGTCCAGGACTACGTCCATACCTTCGCCAATGGTGACTATGTCACCTTGCGCTGGCAACGCGCCACCGGACCAGGTGAATAAATCAGACCACATGCCGCTTTTTAGCGCAGAACGCCCCTGCGCCTGTGCCTGGGTGGTAAAGCAGGCAGTAAAAAGTATTAATAAAAGCAATAAACGACTGTTAATTCGCATGGAACCAGACCTCTAGTTTTGGAAAGTATTTTTACAATTTCTGTATTTGAAGAAATGAAAGGATAGCAGGTTTTTCCAACATTTAGTCACTACAAGACAAGCCTGCGACGGAGCTTCCCTAATTCTTGCCATTTTTTACCGGATGAGAGGAAACTACTGCGGTGCAAGGCAAGACCTGCATCTGAATAACTGCCCCGTGCAAAGGCGCTTGCTGGATAGTCCGCAGGATTGCGATACGTTATAATCGCGATGCTCAAAACACAGGAACAGCTCCATGCGGGACCCATACCAGCCAGCTTTCAGCAAATACATGCTGCTTTTCGGCATGCTAATCGGCGTGGCCTTTACGTCGATCGCTCTGGCAGCATCGGAAGGATCAGGCGTGCCGGTTTCAAGTGCTGAAGCGGCAGCCACTGGAATGAATGGAGAACAGGTCTATAACAACGTCTGTGTCGCCTGCCACTACCCACCCGGTGTTGGTGGCGCACCAGCATTGGGCGATGCCGAAGCCTGGGCTCCACGCATCGCCCAGGGCATGGGTACACTAATCGATCATGCCTTGAACGGATTCTCAGGCAGCACCGGTGTGATGCCAAAAAAGGGTGAGCGGCTTGACCTTTCTGATGAAGAAATTATCGAAGCAATCGAATATATGGTCGAGCAGGTTGATCACTAACCCCCTGTGAAGGCAGGTTCAGAACTAATCCATCAAGAGATGTCCCCCGGTTTTTCTTATTTCCATTAACTTTTGGCTGGAAAGAGCGGTTACAATTATTAAAGATAGCTATCGATAAATAGCTTTCGATTTTGGGAACGACCTCTTATGAAAGACAAGGAATTTACACGTCGCGCGTTACTGCGCAGTATGGCCATGTTTGGTATGGTCGCAGGCCCAGGCAGGGCTCTCGCCGCCAGGAAGACGCACCGGTTTTCCACGGTAAAGCGGAGTTTCGACGATCCTTATCTCGAGCTTGTACGGCTCTAGAAGGAAGGCTCCGAGATAGAACATGACCTCATGGTTCAGTACCTCTACAGTGCTTATGCACTCAAGCCAGAATATGCTGAAATCGTCGGTGGGCCAGCGCCAAATTCAACGTCTCTGATGGGGGTCATAATTGAGGAGATGCAACACCTGCGGGGTGTTAACCGGCTGCTGGTGGAACTGGGTGCCTCACCGGTGCTTACGCGCCAGGACTTTCCTTAGGAGACCGACCTCTATCCATTTCCGTTTGAGCTTGCACCGCTGAACTCAGTCAGCCTGGCCAAATATACCTATTGCGAAGCTGATCCGGTTCGCCTTGGGCGCGTAAGGTCAGTCGAAAGCAATTCGGTTTACCTGACCGACAAGTTGAAGGATACCCTCGGAGGCGAAATCACAGCCAATCATGTCGGGAAGCTCTACGATGCCGTAATCACAACACTTGCTGAACTCAAGGAAGTCGGTGACCTGGACCTGGGTTTCAATGCCTGGTTTCAGGAAATTGGTGATGTCAAAGCAGAAGGAGAGTTCGGCCAATTCAAGTTCTTTCATTCCCTTTATGAGGCGTCCCACCCACTGATAGAGGACACCCCCGACATCTGGTCACTTCCCGCTTCCGATGCACGCTATCCAAGCTATGATGTTCCGGTAAATCCAACGGCCTATGATGGGCGTCCGACCAGCATCGAGGATACTGATCTGAGGGCCCTGGCCTGGCTCGGCAATATGAATTACTGGAGCATGTTGTTGTTGCTGGATTCGGCTTACAGAAGCAGTTCCACGCCTGAGGTCGCTCTGGCACAGACCATCATGATGGGACCGCTCAACTCAATTGCCCGCTACCTGCCGACCAGGGGTTCCGCAGTGCCGTTCGATCCGCTTAGCCTGGGCTTTAACCCGGGACTCAACGCTGCAGCAAATAAACGCGTTACGCATCTGATGCTTCAAGAGACCCGTGACTTTGCCCGCTCGATCGAAAACCTTTTGCCGGCGGATTTCAATATAGAGATCTATGACCAGCTTTTGAATGAAGCGTGATTTCTCTTTGGGTGAAAATTGCCTGGGGCGAGGTGTTACTTATTAACCGGTTTGCTTAAACGGTTTATGCCAGCCTTATATAAAAATCATCCGTCACTCTGAATGAAGCGCAGGATGACCGCGCACAAATCTTGCCTCTCGTAATATGCCTCAGCTCTATTATTTAAGGGTCGCGAGATAGGCAATCACATCAGCTCGCGTCTTGTCGTCACGAATCAACATTGGCATCAACGTGCCTGGCACCATCGCCATGGGGTTCACCAGAAAACGGTCAAGTGTCTCTGCACTCCAGGTGAGATTGGATGCCTTGAGCGCCGGCGAATACTTGGCAAAATCAGGTTGGCTGGCTGCCTCGCGGCCGACAAGCCCAAGAAGATTGGGACCCTCTACAGGACCGCCAGTCTGTTGCACTGAATGGCAGACACCGCACATGGTGTTGAATGTTTCCTTGCCGTGTTCAATATCCGGCAACTCTGACGTAGAGTCAGCTGAATGGCTAGTCCGGGTTAGAATCGTTGACACCAGTATTGCGGTGGCAACGATAAACAAACGGCAATAATTGGACATGATGGGAATTCTGGACATTGATGTGAATGCTATTAAAAGATGTTGGCTTTTCTTATGCGAGTGATTCGAGGCTGCCGCCATAGGGCAATCCAGACAAGACATGCCCTTTGGACCAGTGTACCAAAATCTGCTTCGCGGTGGCATATTTCCTATTATTACTTTTTATTTACAAGTTTCAGTTATACCATCATGCACGATTAGTAATAAGGATGGTTCATCCTTGCATAATTGACTATAAGAACAATAGAGAAAAAAGGGAAGATAAATGATGACACGCTATTCTCGCGCA